>JANXDJ010000029.1 GCA_025059545.1 Archaeoglobaceae archaeon | reverse complement strand
ACGGAACTACAACTGCAGTCGTGATCGCTGGAGAACTGCTGAAGAAGGCTGAGGAATTGCTTGATCAGGAGATCCACCCAACTGTAATTGCTAAAGGATACAGACTTGCAGCTTCAAAAGCAATGGAGATATTGGAAAACATTTCGATTCAGATCGATGTGGAGGATGAAGAGGTTTTAGCAAAGGTTGCAAAGACCGCAATAACGGGAAAACATGCAGAATATGCGATTGACCACCTTGCAAACCTCGTTGTTAAAGCGATAAAGAGAGTTGCTGAAAAGGATGATGGTAAGTATAAGGTTGATATAGACGATATTAAGCTCGAGAAGCGCTATGGTGGTAGTGTTAAGGATACTCAGCTTGTCGAAGGCGTTGTAATTGATAGAGAAGTAGTCCATCCAGGAATGCCAAAGAGAGTTAAGAACGCCAAGATCGCTGTTCTTAAAGCCTCTTTAGAAGTAAAAGAGACTGAAACTGATGCTGAGATTCGCATAACCGATCCAGAGCAATTGCAAAGATTCATCGAGCAAGAGGAGAAGATGCTCAAGGACATGGTAGACAAGATCGCAAAAGCTAGAGCTAATGTTGTTTTCTGCCAGAAGGGTATCGACGATCTTGCACAGTATTACTTGGCTAAGGCAGGAATTCTTGCAGTTAGGAGGGTTAAGCAGAGCGATATAGAGAAGCTTGCAAAGGCTACAGGAGCGAAGATCCTAACGGATTTGAGAGAAATAACTCCAGCAGATCTTGGAGAAGCAGAATTAGTTGAGGAGAGGAAGGTTGGAGACGAAAAGATGGTATTCATCGAAGGTTGCAAGAATCCGAAAGCAGTGACGATTCTGATCAGAGGAGGAACAGAGCACGTTGTTGATGAGGTCGAGAGGAGCTTGACTGATGCGGTGAAGGTTACAAAGACTGCGGTTGAGAGTGGAAAGATCGTTGCTGGTGGCGGGGCGCCGGAGATGGAGCTAAGCCTTAGGCTGAAGCAGTGGGCACCAAGTGTTGGAGGTAGGGAGCAATTGGCAATTGAGGCGTTTGCATCTGCTTTGGAAGTGATTCCGAGAACACTTGCAGAGAACGCTGGGCTTGATCCAATTGACATTCTTGTAGAGCTCAGAAAATTACATGAAGGTGGAAACATCAGATACGGCGTTGATGTATTCCAAGGAAAACCCGTGGACATGCTCAATGCGAACGTCGTAGAGCCAATGAAAGTCAAAAAGCAGGCTATAAGCGGTGCTACTGAGGTTGCAATAATGATTCTAAGAATTGACGATGTCATAGCTTCAAAGGGATCGGGAGGCAAAGGTGGACTTGGAGAGACTGGAAAGGGCGAGGAAGAGGAATCTGAGTCTTCTTCAGAAGATTAACTTTTTAATACAAATTTATTCCATTTTTAGATTTTTGCAATTTAAATATTCTTTATCTTCCTAAAAAACTTCTCTAATGCCTTTCTTCTATGTGAAACTAAATTCTTTTCTTCACCCATTTCTGCAAAAGTTCGGTCTCCATAGAGAAAAATGGGGTCGAATCCAAAGCCTTTGTCGCCTCTTATTTCGGTTGCGATCTCTCCTTCAACTAATCCTTCAAAAGTATTTATCTCGCTTCCGTCAAAATAAGCAATTACTGCTTTGAAGTATGCTTTTCTGTTCTCAATTCCACTCATTAGCTTTAATATACCTCTATTACCAATGGTCTTGAAAACATAGCTTGAATAAGGTCCTGGAAATCCTTTAAGGGCTTCAATGAAGAGACCACTATCTTCGATGAAGAATGGCTCCTTTATTCTCTTAGCAAGAATCTCCGCACTCTTTTTTGCGATTTCTTCGAGTTCAAATCCTTGAGGCTCCTCATATTCCATCCTAATCCACTCAATTTGAATTGAAAATTTTTCTGCCAAAGCTTTTGCTTCTCTGAATTTACCTTCGTTGGAAGTTATGAATTTCATTGCCATAGCTATTCCATATTGGTTAATAAGCTTTGATCTCTCGAGCAAACAAAATAATTTTATACAGAGATAATCTATATTTCATTAGAGTGATCAGAGATGGTCTCAGTTGACTACGTAGTCATTGGTGCAGGATACGCTGGACTTCACTGTGCAAAAAGACTCATTGAAAAAGGATTTGAAATACTTATTTTCGATATGCGTTGCGTTGGTGGAGAGCTCGAGGTTTTTTCAAAGCTCAGTATTTTTGCTGAGGAGTATTCGAAGTTTATCGAAGAAGTGCAAGAATTGAAGAAGGAGATAAGTGTTGATTCAGGAACCGTAATAAAATCCAAACCAGTTATTGTTAACTCTAAAAATGGGCTTAAGAGATTTGAAGCGAGAAGAGCGATTCTTTGCAGTGGTGCTTCAGATACTGTTCCAGTTAGGCTAAACGTTTTGAGAAAGAAAATGTTAGGGATCTACACGCTTGACCAATCTCTTAGAATCCTCGCCGAGAACAAAAAAATAGGGGATAAAATTCTGATAGCTGGAAAGCGGGAAGCAATTGTAGAGCTAACTGAGAAACAACTCGAAGAACTGGGCTATGAATATGAATTCGCCGAAGCTGGAGAAGACGTCCAAGTGATTGGGACAGAGAAGGTTGAGGGAGTAAGAGTTAACGGTGTAGAGTATAAATGTGACACTCTGATCTTTTTCAGCGGAAGGGAACCTTTCAATCCTTTAAAGCTTAAAGGAACTCCAGTTGGTAATGTGGCTGTTTGTAGTTATGATTATTCAAAAGTAGAGGAGAACGTGAGAAATTTCTTGGCAAAGCTTCAATAGAGGAAAGTGAAACAGAAAGATTTTTTAATTGATTATCGAGTCCTTTACTGGTGGTGGTATGGAGCTCAAAAAGATAGCTGTTCTAGGGGCTGGGGACATGGGACATGGAATTGCAGAAGTAAGTGCAATGGCGGGCTACGAAGTCTGGATGAGAGATATAAAAAAGGAATTTGTAGACAGAGGGATGGAAAGAATCAAACAGAGTCTTGCAAAGCTTCAGGAGAAGGGCAAGATCGAGAGTGCTGAAAAAGTTCTTGCCAGAATTCATCCCACCGTTGATCTCATTGAAGCCGTAAAAGATGCAGATTTGGTGATCGAAGCGATTCCAGAAGTTTTTGAGTTGAAGACACAGGTTTTCGCTGAATGCGATAAGATTGCAAAACCTGAATGCATTTTCGCAAGCAACACATCAACGATGAAGATCACAGATTTAGCTAAGGCCACAAAGAGAGAAGAAAAGTTCATAGGACTGCATTTCTTCAATCCAGTGGTTTTAATGAGGCTTGTAGAGGTAATAAAGGGAGAAAAGACGAGTGATGACACTGTAAAGGTCTGTATGGAGTATGTGAAGAAGATAGGAAAGGAACCAGTATTAGTCCGCAAAGATGTTCCGGGATTTATAGTTAACAGAGTCCAAGCTCCAGCTGGCGCTTTGCTTATGTCAATAATCGATAAGAGAGTTGCAAAGCCAGAAGAAGTAGATGCTGCTGTAAAGAGGATGGGACTTCCGATGGGTCCTTTCGAGCTAATGGATTTCACAGGAATAGATGTATTCTACCATGCGAGCAAGTATTACGCAAAGACGATCAGCCCCGATTATGAGCCACCGAAGATCCTTGAAGAGATGGTAAAAGCGAACAAGCTTGGGAAGAAGACTGGAAAAGGTTGGTATGACTGGAGCGCTGGCAGACCAGAAATTGACCTAAACAAGGCGACTGACAAAATAACCCCGCTCGATTTCACAATGGTAGAAATAAATGAAGCGGTTAAATTAGTTGAGATGGGGGTTGCAGATCCAGAAGATATCGACAAAGCTATGAAGCTCGGTCTAAATAGACCTTTTGGACCATTCGAGATCGTTAAATCGATGATTGATGAAGACCAGCTCCTGAACAGACTTAACGAGCTCACAAGCCAGTTTGGAAAGAAGATATTTGAGCCAGCCGAAATGATAAAGGAAAAGAAGGTGAGGAAAATGTTGGAAAAAGGAGAAGGAACGACTCAACAGGTTGGAGAATTTCAGACCATTAAGATAGAGAGACTCGGAGACGGAATAACAAAGCTTACATTGAACAGACCTGAAAGATTGAACACGATCTCCGTGGAGCTTATGGATGAGCTTGATAAAGCAATAACGATGCTCTGGAAAGATGATGAGACAAGGGTTATAATAATAACAGGTGCAGGAGACAGAGCTTTCTCTGCAGGAGCGGATCTATCATCTCCGATCTTCCATCCATTTGACTTTGTTGAGCACAACAGAAGAGGAGAGAGGCTATTCAGAAGATTAAGCGAGATTCCAAAACCAGTTATCGCTGCAATCAATGGTTACGCCCTTGGTGGAGGATTTGAGATTGCGATGAACTGCGATATAAGACTTGCAAAGAAGTCCGCAATTCTTGGCTTACCTGAGGTTGGATTGGGCATCATTCCCGGATGGAGTGGAACTCAAAGACTTGCAAAACTCGTTGGAATCAGCAGAGCGATGCAGTTGGCTCTGACTGGAGAGAGAATTAATGCAGTTGAAGCGGAAAGATGGGGTATAGTGAACAAGGTCTTCGACGATGATAAGTTCGAAGAGGAAGTGTTAAAGTATGCAAAGAACATCGTAGAAAGATGTGCTCCGATCTCAATGGCTTTGATAAAGAGATTGATCAACAAGGGCGCGGAAGTGCCTGTGGATGTTGGAATGGAATGGGAATGCACCGCTTGCGGTGTTGCGTTTGCAACTGATGACATGAAAGAGGGAATTTCCGCATTCTTCAGCAAAGAGAAACCGAAGTTCAAGGGAAGGTAAAAAGTTCAAGTAGGTAAATTTATAAATTTTTATTTTAGTATATCTACAAAAACTTTTTCCCCGTCTTTTACTCTCTTCAGCTTAAAAGGATCTCCAAGAATTCTTCCCACTACATTGACAGCACTTGCGGGACGAATTTTGTCATCGCTTATTGGTGTTTTTCCGAAGAAAAGACATATTGCCTTTCCGGGGATCCAGTAGGCTACGTCTCCGATCTCAACAACTTCTTTGCTATTCTCCACGACTTTGCAGTCTATGTTAGTTTCAAAGTAGATCTCATCCCCCCAACGGTTCGCTATTGCCTCCAATGGCAAAGCCTTGGTTATTGCTTTAACAGTCTCTGGAGTTATTTTTTCATGGAGTTCCACGATGCATTCTAAACTTTCAAACTTGAATTTTAGCTTCATGCCTTAATTACGAGTTGAGATTTTTATGAATTTTCAAACCCAAAATCCTTCTTTATCTGCTCTGCAACCTCTCTTCCTGCTTTAAGGCTTCCGTTCATACTTCTCTCCGGATAATTTGGCTTTGAAGTCATTCCAGCGATGTAGAACCCTTTATGAACTCTATATGGTGTAATCTTTTTTATGAATCCCCTTTCGTAGATCGGAGAGCTGTATTTCGCTTTGAAAATTTTAATCCAATTAACATCTTTATCCTCAACTCCAAAACGTTTTAAATCTTTTAAAAATAGCTTCTGAATTTCTAAATCGTTCTGGTTGAAGAGCCAGCCATCAGGAGTTGAATAACTTGCCAAATAAACGAGATTTTCTCCGTAGTCTTCGATTGGCATGAAGTTCGTGTGCTCTATTATTGCGCCAAAGGTTGCTTTATCTACGTTGATCCAGTAAATATCTGAAATGCTCTTTTTTAAAGACAATAAAGCACATACAGAACTCTGATAACTTATTTCTGGTAATCTAAAGTTTTTTGCAAATTCTCCAAGTTCTGGAAGCGGAGCGGTAAAAACCACTGCATCAAAATCCTCTCCATTAACATTCCACTTGCCATCGAGCTTTATTTTCCCCCCTTCATAAACGATCTCCACGTTTTCAGCCATTTTATCGACGAGCTGATGGAATCCATGTCGAAGATAGCCAATTTCCTCTCCTTTGAGCTTCCTATTGCTTCTTATCGCAACTCTTGCGAGAAGCCATGCGTAGCTAACTTTGTCAACATTATCTCCAAACTTCGCTTTAAGCATCGGTAAGAAGAAGTTATCCAAAAGCTTATCGCTGAATCTATCTTTTAGGGCCGAAATGACTGAGAGATCATCAAAGTCCTCGTAATTGAGTCTTTTACTTTTGATTGTGAATACTGCAAGCCTAAATTTGTCCATGAGAGACATGTGAGGGTATTTCAAGATCTCAAAGGGCGTGCTAAGAGAATATAGCCGGTCATTTACTGCAAATCCTACTTTTACAGTCTTCCAAACAAGTTTTGAGCTTAATCCAAGCTTTTTTATGAGATCTAAAAGCTCAAAGTCGGATTTGAATAAATGATGATAGAATTTTTCAATGCAGTAGCTATTGCAAAAGCTTGAAAGAAGACCACCAATCTGATCTTTTTCAAAAACCTTGATTTTTGCATCCTCTTTTAGCTCATTTGCAACTCTCAAACCAGTAAGTCCAGCACCGATTACCGCTATTTTCATATAATTCGACCTATGACAAATTTAAAAGTCTTTTTGAGAATTAAATCGATAGTGTTAAATTACGTGAAAATACGTGAAGATAGTTAAAGTTAAATACCTGAAGCTTACAGTATTGATAGTGATAGTAATGATGGAACAGACATTGCTTCTGAAAAGAAATGTAGTGCCCACTGGAATAGCCTTACTTGATAAAAGATTGGATGGTGGGCTACCCGCTGGAAGCTTTGTCTGTCTCTACGCTGACCCAATCGCAATGCCCGAAGCTTTCCTTTATCAGTTTGCCACTGTAAACAAAAGCATTTATATAACAACGAACAGACCGGCAAAGTTCATTCTGAGAGACATGCAGTTAATGAGACTTGACACAAAAAATGTCCAATTCATAGATGCTTTTACTGAGTATTATATAAACGAGTATGGACAGTTCGTCGTAGAGGACAGATACAGAAACAAGGAAATATTTGACTTTGTTTCTGAAACTCTTGATCAAGCCAATGATAAAGAGGCAGCCATAATAGTCGACTCGATCTCTTTCTTTCTTAGTTTAGACGTAGAATGGGGATTAAAAGACTGGATACTCAACAAGCTGTATTCAAAATCGAAGGAGTCGGAAAATAACGTCTACGTATACCTTATTAAAAATCTGCATCCATTATCTGTCGTTTACAAGGTGCTCGATCTCTCGGATGTGGTCATAAACGTAGAATCGGAAAGAGTCGGAGAGAGAATTGTTTCGAAGTTCGCTCTGCCAAAAATTAGGGGTAGGAGACCGATAAGCGAATACTTTAGATTCAACATTGAGGAAGGCGTTCAGGTGGACACTTCGAGAGATATCGCTTAAAAGTGTAAAGGATTTAAATCCATTCTTTGATTTTCTGTGTGAATTCGATTGTCTGCGAAGATGTCTGGATGATCTACCGCTCATTGTTCTCTGAAAAAGTTGCACTTAGTGGTATAAATCTGAAAATACCAAAGAAAAAAATCTATGGCTTGCTCGGACCAAATGGGGCTGGAAAAACAACATTGATATCTTTAATGGCTACTCTTTTAAAACAGACAAAGGGAAAAATTGAAGTTCTTGGTTATGACACTCTAAGGGATTTTAGGGAGATTAGGAAGAGAATCAATGTAGCGAGTGGGAATCCAAATTTGATCTGGAGCTTGACGGTTTATGAGAATCTAAGATACTACTCACTACTCTATGGCTTGAATGATAGAAAAGTTGTAGAAAGGCTAATAAAAGAGTTTGAACTTGAAGAATTTCGCAATGTGGAATTCAACAGGCTTTCAACAGGAAATAAGCAAAAATTGATTCTTGCAAGAGCTTTTGTAAACAACCCAGAGCTTGTTTTTCTTGATGAGCCAACAAAGGGACTTGATCCACCAGTGGCGAAGAGGTTAAGAGAAAAGATCCAAGCTTTGCAGAAGGATCTTGGAATAACAGTCGTTTTAACAACGCACTACATGTCCGAAGCGGAAATGCTCTGCGATCGGATCGCATTTATAAATAGGGGGAAGATAGTTGCTGAGGGAACTAAGGAAGAGCTTAAAAGAATGCTAAGGATGAGAGACAAAATTACGATTGAAGTTGACGCAAAGGTGCCAGAGCTAAAGCTTGATGGTGTCTTCACGGTAGAGAGAAATGGGAATCTCATCTCTTTCTACGTGGACTCAGCAGAAAGCAGACTTTGGGATATAGCAAGTGAGGTTGCAAAGTTCGGAAGAATTAAGAATATCTCCGTGAAGGAGGTTGATCTCGAGGATGTCTTCAATGAGCTTGCGAAGTGAATTTTACAAGACTTTAGGATTTACATATAGAAACTTTATAATTACAAAGCGAAATTTTTTTACCTTATTCGAAACTCTATTCTGGCCAGTAATAGGATTGCTCTCTGTAGGTTTAATGGGTTCTTACTTAAATCTCGAAGAAAGCTATTTGGCTTTCATTCTCATCGGAGCGGTAACTTTGAGTGTTCTTCAAGTTTCACAGCTTGACGTCGCTTATGTGCTTCTATTTGACATCTGGAGCAAGAGCTTACGTTACACTTTCGTAACTCCGATCTCGATCTTCAATATGCTTTTAGGAGCTTGGCTTTTTGGAATATTTAGAGGTATCATTGCGTTTTTGATCCTCATAATCGCAGGAAAAATTCTCTTTGGTATAAACATGCTGATAGAACCACTTGGCACCCTTTTATTCCTTTTTGGAATCTTTTTGAGTGCGATGATCATCGGAACTCTAACTTGTTCTCTCCTTTTGATCTTTGGCTACAGAGCGGAAGTTGCAGCATGGACGCTGACAGCGATCTTCATGCTTCTCTGTGGTATCTATTACCCCGTAACTCTTTTACCTTCAGGAATCATGGAGCTCGGATATCTGATCCCACTCACTCACTTTCTCGAGTATTACAGAGTTTATTATAACTTCCCAGCAAGCTCCGAGAACCCATTGCTCATTGGTTACGTTCTCAGTTTAATTCTGCTTCTAATTCTGTTTCTAATTCTTGCCTGGGCTTCCGACAGAGCGAGGAAAAGGGGCACGATTACACAGTTCTCTGAGTGAGAATTACCGCAATAATTATTTTAATATTGTAAAGAAGTTAGAGCATGAAGGAGAGAAGATGTGCCAAGTGTGGCAATTGGTCACCTCACATCCTATACTCCTTTGTAGGCTACTGCTGTGAAAAGAAGGAGTTTAGCTTCCATGAATCCCTTTGTGAGTTTTTCATTGAGCTGAGTTTTGAGGAGGATTTTGTATGGTGCAATACATGCAAAACTTTGATCCTTTCCGAGGAATCTGAAGAGCACTTAAGCAAGGGTCACGGAGTTTTCAAAAGAGTTTTTCTCGATTCTGATTACAGAGAGGAGATCTATGAAGGTTGATCTTAGCTTTGCAATCGCTGGCTTTCAAGGGGGTGGAATTGAGTCCGCTGGACAGGTTGCGATAAAGGCGTTTATGCTTAAAGGTTACGAGATCTTTGGCAGTCGAGAATATCACAGCAACATCATCGGGGCTCACAGCTATTTCCACTTGAGAGTCGGCGGACAGGCTTTGAAATTACCTCTCGATGCACTAATTGCTCTTGATGGAGAGAGTGTTTTTACACATCTTCAAAATTTGAGAAAAGATGCTTTAGTTGTTTGCGATCAGAATAGCCTAAAGACCAGAGCTTCAGAGATCCCATCGATGAGTAAAGCTTTGAAAAGTAGAATTGAACAGAGCTACGGATCTTTTAGCCTTGAGCAAATTTTAGCTAAGCATGAGCTAAGAGTTGTTGCACTGCGGATGAAGGATTTAATGAAAAATTTAGCTTTTGAAAAGCAATTTAGTTCTATTTCGAGGACTTTAAACGTGATTGGTGTCTCTGCTGGGTTATATCTTCTTGGATTGGACAAAGAAACGATCAAGAATGCTTTAGAGAAGCAGTTCGCAAATCCTGAGATCAATCTGAAAGCGATGGAGATTGCAATCGAGGAAGTAAGGGATCTTGATAGAAGAGAGTTGCCAGATGGAAAAAAGGAAGAAAAACTTATTTTGAGCGGAAATGAAGCGGTAGCGATGGCTAAAATCCATTCTGGCATTGAATTTCTAAGTTTTTATCCTATAACTCCAGCAACGGATGAAACGCTTTTCGTCGAGAAAAATGGGAAAGGAATTATAACGATTCAGACAGAAGACGAAATTTCCGCTCTTGGAATGGCATTGGGAGCAAGTATTGCAGGTTTAAGGGCTTCAACTTCAACAAGTGGTCCCGGATTTAGCTTGATGAACGAGATGATCAGCTTCGCAGTTCAAGCTGAGATTCCAATAGTTATAACTCTTTGGATGCGTGCCTCTCCAAGCACGGGGATTGCAACAAGGACTTCACAACAAGATCTACTCCATTCAATTTTCTCTGGGCATGGAGACACTCAAAAGATCGTAATAGCCTCGGGTGATCATATAGAAGCGATCGAAGATGTGCCAAGGGCTTTCGAGTTGGCAGAAAAATTTCAAATGCCCGTGATCCACCTTCTTGACAAGTTCATAGCTTCCTCAATTACAGGAGTGGAGAAAAGTGCATTCAAATTCCTTCCAAAAAAGGCTTTCAATGGAGATCAATATTTCCGATATAAGCTAACTGAAGATGGAATAAGCCCATTCTTGCCAATTGGCAGAGAAACGATGGTTGTTAGCAGTCTTGAACACGACGAATATGGTTTTGCAACAGAGGATCCCGTTGATAGGGAGAAAATGATGCTTAAAAGGATTAGAAAATTTGAAAAAGTTTCCGAGGCTATTTCAAAGGAAAGTTATAATGTCTACGGCGAAGAGAGCGCTGAATTAACGATCATATCATTTGGTT
Source organism: Archaeoglobaceae archaeon (assembly GCA_025059545.1). Next base: position 5,015 of record JANXDJ010000029.1, on the reverse strand, counting down.
CAACTAAGAATGCGATAATCGAGGCGATGAAGGAGTTTAAAGTTCCTACAAAGTTTGTTCAGCTTAGAATTTTAAGTCCATTTCCTGATCTATCTAAAGAGCTCATAGGAAAGGTTATCTGCATAGAATCAAACGCTGGACAACTTTCTTTCTTATTAAAAGGCTACTGTAAATTAGATGGTGTAGCTAAAAAGCTGAATGCAAGACCAATTTACGTGAATGAAGTTGTAAAGGCAGTCAACGCTTTGCTTAGAGGACAAAAAGAGGTGATCTTGAGTGAAGGAGCATGATTATAAAACAGACTCGTGGATTCAGTGGTGTCCGGGTTGTGGAAACTACGGGATCTTAACCGCATTAAGGAAAGCACTGACTGAATTGGAAATCGATCCGAATAAGCTTGTAATAGTCAGTGGAATTGGTTGTTCTTCGAGGATCGTTTACTATGTCCGTGGAAGCAACGTCCACACGATCCATGGCAGAGCAATTCCTGTAGCCTCTGGGATAAAGCTTGCAAATCCTGAATTGACGGTCATAGTTGCAGGAGGTGATGGAGATCTGCTTGGCATTGGAGCGGGACATTTTGTTGCCTTGGGAAGGAGAAACATAGATTTAAAGATTTTAATCCACGACAATGCAGTTTATGGACTTACAAAAGGACAACCTGGACCTACTTTGCCGGTTGGAGTTAAACTGAAGGCTATGAATTATGCCAATTTTCAAGAAGCGATAAATCCATTGCTCTTAGCCTTCGCTTCTGGCTACACGTTCATCGCGAGAGCATTTGCATACCACACGAAACAGCTAAAAGATCTGCTCTTTGAGGCTTTTGCACATAAAGGTTCCGCAGTTGTTGACATTCTACAGCCCTGCGTTACTTACAACGATCTCATGACAAGGGAATGGTTTGAAAAGCGCATTTACTATCTTGAGTCGATTCCAAGCGATGCAGAACTATTGCAGAAATTGACAGAAAGAGAAAAGATCCCATTAGGTGTTTTTTATAAAGTTGAAAAGGAGACTTTAGAAACAAGAATGAAATTAATGGTCAAAAAATGACTGGATCGACAACTTTGAATTTTTCTACGTCGATCAAACCAAGATCTGTTATTTTGAGCTTCGGAATCACAGGAAGTGCTATAAAAGAAAGGGTTATTATTGGCGATCTTAGCTTGCACTCCATCCCTCTCAGCTTGTTCTCGATCAACTTAAGCCTTTCAGCGACCTTTTCAGCATTTTCATCACTCATAATTCCTGCAATCCTCAAAGGAAGCTCGTAAAAATTTCCATCATAAACTACAATCCCCCCACCTATGTCTATGAGCCGATTCACCGCTTTACAGATCTCTCCATCGCTCGTTCCTACCGCTACGATGTTGTGCGCATCATGAGCGATGCTCTGGGCTATCGCACCCATTTTAATCCCAAAACCTCTAACATAAGCCTTTCCAATGTTTCCCGTTCCTTTATGCCTTTCAACTACTACTGCTTTTAATATGTCCCTGCTCACGTCAATTCCTTCGACAGGTTCAACGCTTTCTCCACTTACGATCTCGCCATCGATGATCTCTATGATCCTTGCCAGACCTTTTGGTAAGAACAGATCCGATTCTACGATCTTATTCGCTTTCATTGTTTTCTTTGCGTCCTCAGGATACTCGAATTTCGTGAATATAGGTTCTTTTCCATCAAAAATGACTTTTTTCACCTCAAATTTTCTTAGATCTTTTACTAATACGAGATCTGCAAACCTTCCGGGAGCTATTAGTCCAGCGTTTATTCTGAAGTATTCCGCTGGGTTAAGAGTAACCGCTTGCAAAGCCTTAAACTCATCAACCCCTTCTGCTATCGCAATTCTCAGGGCATTATCTATAGATCCTTCGCTTATTAGATCTGCAACGCTCCTATCTCCATCTGTAACGAGCATTGTCGCTCTGTTTCCAAAAATTGACTTCAAACTTTTGAGATTTTTCGCAGCAGATCCTTCTCTGATCATGATCCTTAATCCAAGCCTCAATTTCTCTTTCGCTTCATCTTCAGCTATGCTCTCATGATCCGACATGATGCCAGCTGAGATATAAGCATTCAAAAGCTTTCCAGACAACTTTGGGCAATGACCATCTGCAATCTCCACCTTACAAATTTTCTCGAGCAGGTCTTCTTCACAATTAATCACACCGGGATAATTCATAACTTCCGCAAGCCCGAGAACTTTCTCAAATTCAAGAAGTTCTTCGACGTCTTTAGTAGTAATAACCCCTCCAGAAGTCTCAAGTTGGCAAGATGGAACGCAGGAAGGGATCATGCAGTAAAATCTCATTGGTGTATGCTTGGCTTCCTCGAGAAGATAGATGATCCCTTTTTTACCCAGAACATTCGCAATTTCATGCGGATCTGCAATGATGCAAGTATTGCCTCTTGGCACAACAATTCTTGCAAATTCGGAGAGCGTAAGAAGGCTCATTTCAATGTGGACATGGGCATCTATTAGCCCCGGGATTGCATAAAGTTCTTTTGAATCGATCTCTTTTATACCTTCATATCTCCCGATTCCAGCAATTCTACCGCCAGATATCGCTATATCTCCAGTGTAGATCTCTTCAGTAAGAACATTAACGATCTCTGTGGACTTTATAACCAGATCAGCCTTTTCTTCACCCTTTGCAACCCTTATAAGTCTCTTGAGTTCATCCTTCGATGATTTCTCTGACTTCCTCATAACTCAGTTTTAAGCCATGATCTTCGAGAATGCGAATCGCTTCTTCTAAGTTCTTAGCTTTTTTTGCAATTAAACCTTTAACGTCTTCTTTAAGACTCCATGGATATACGATCCACTTCCAGCCTTCCATCTCTGAAGCGTAATAATCGGGAATAAACTTAGAAGTCTTTTTATAGTCAATCACAGCGATTTTAATCTCTTTTGCGAGCAAACTCTTCACATGCTCCTTAACAAGCTTGATCGTTTCTCCGGTGTCTGCAACGTCGTCAACGATCAAAACATTTTTGTCTTTTAGGCTTACATTTAACGGTTGAGTGATCTTCGCCTCTCCGGTGATCGTAGCCACCATTCCCCAATGCTCAGTCTTTACGCTGTATAGTTCTTTAATCTCTAAAAGATCCGCGAGAATTCGTGCAGGAACCCATCCACCACGAGCAATAGCAACGATTACATCGACTTTGTATCCATTTGCCTTAATCTTTCTCGCAAGTTCTTTGCAAAGCTTACAGATCTCTTCCCAGTTGTAAAGATGACACTTGAACATCGTCAAAATTTTTAATGGGACGAATTAAATTTTTCGGTTGTTCGCAAAGCTTTATCATTCTACTTGAATTAATATTTTTAGAAAAAATTATATGTGTGAAAGTCTAAAAAGTTTGTGGCTTCAACACTCAATCTCCCACATTTCAATGGTGTAGTAGTTAAAGATCGAAAAGGAGAGGAGATCTTAATCCGCAAATATGATCATTCAAAGGATAGAGACAAGCTTATCGAGATGTATGTGAACTACGACCCTCGGTTCCGTTGCCTGGGTCTTCCCCCGATAAACTTAGAGGCGATAAAGGGCTGGATCGATTATCTTGGTCAAAATGGTTTTGCGATCGTTGCTGAGAAAGATGGAAGGATAGTTGGTCATCTTGTTATAGTGCCCACAGAAAAAAACGAGGCGGATCTCACGATCTTTATTCATCAAGATTACCAAAACCGTGGCTTAGGACAGGAAATGATGAAGCTAATAATCGACTTTTGCAAAAAAGTGGGTTTTGATGCGATCACACTTGTGACAGAGAGAACGAATGCGAGAGCAATTCATGTATATAAAAAACTTGGGTTTGAGATCGTTGCTCCTTATTACGAATACGACATGCGTCTTTCGCTTAAGTGATCCTTGGTTTCAAATCTTGCCAAGGTGCAATCTCTTGAAAAGCCTTTGAAATTCTTAGAACTTCGAGATCTTCGTATTTTCTTCCAACGATCTGCATGCCAATTGGTAAGCCTTCTTTGCTGAAACCCGCTGGAATTGAAGCTGATGGAAGTCCAGTGAAGTTGAAAGGATAAGTGAAAGGCATCCAGCCTATCGGAGTAGAAGGTTGTCCAGCGATTTCTTCTGGACTTAGCTTTCCAATCTCAAAAGGCTTTACTGCGGTTGTTGGTGTTACAAGGAAATCGTATTTTTCAAAGATCTCACGCAAAGCTCTCCAAAGTTCCATTTTCCTTTCCTCAATCCCTATGTAATCTCCATAGGTGAAAGACTCCGCAATGTCGAGAAATCTCAAGTATGGTGGAAAAGCAACCTTCTTCCAATCCTCAAGGTTCATTTTTCCTGAGATAAAGGAAACGAATTCGAGAACAACTTTCATTGTAAGCTCCATCTCAAGACATGGGACATTTGCTTTGATCTCTTCTACTTCACCAAATTTTTCAAGTTTGAATACCGCTTTTCTTACAACTTCCTCAACTTCAGGATCAACTGTTGCATAGCCCAAATTTGGTGAGAAGGCAATTTTAACGTTGTCTATAGGATCCTCAAGAGCTTTGAAGTAGCTTTTCCCATCATCTGGCAAGGAATTTGGATCTCGAAGATCAAAACCCTTCACAAAATCGAGTAAAAAGGCGGTGTCTTCAACGAAATTCGTCAGAAAACCTTCACTGACCATTCCAACAAAGACCGGCATTGAAGGATACCATGGGATTCTACCGTTTGTTGGTTTCAAGCCGTAAAGCGAGCAGAATGAAGCGGGAATCCTTATGCTTCCACCGCCATCGTTACCAGTTGCAACTGGAACCATGCCAGCAGAAACAGCTGCAGCACTACCGCCACTTGAGCCACCAACTGTTTTGCTCAGATCCCAAGGATTTCTTGTTACTCCAAAGAGAGGATTGTCAGTATATGCTATTAGCCCGAATTCAGGCATGTTCGTTTTTCCAATCACAACCGCTCCCGCCTTCTTAAGCCTTTCAACAAAAACCGCATCCTCCCTTGGAACATAGTTCTCAAGCAGTTTTGAGCCATAGGTGG
>JANXDJ010000028.1 GCA_025059545.1 Archaeoglobaceae archaeon | reverse complement strand
TAGGCTAATTCGTAAGGGCGACGTTGTGCTTGATCTTGGAGCCTCTCCCGGTGGTTGGAGCCAAGTTGCGGTGGAGCTTGGAGCCAATGTCGTTGCGGTGGACATAAATCCAATGGAGAGTCTTGAAGGCGTTACCTTTATCCAAGGAGACATAACCGATGAAAGTTTGGTAGAAAAACTTTTAGAAATAAGCGATTTTTATGATGTAGTTATAAGCGATGCTTCGCCTAAGATCAGCGGAGTCTGGACCGTAGATCATTTACGCTCCATCGATCTGGCAAGAGCGAGCTTTAAAATTGCCCAGCATGTTTTAAGATCCGGAGGCAACTTTCTCGTTAAAGTCTTTCAGGGAGAGGAGATTCAAAGATTTTACGAAGATCTAAAGCCATACTTTGGCTTTAAAAAATTCCACAGCCCCAAAGCTTCGAGAAAAAGCAGTGCAGAGATCTACTTCATAGGAAAAGGTTTTAAAGGTTTAAGGTAGTCTTTAAGATCTCATTTCCATGCCCGGGAAATGCTTTCTCCCAATCCATCCCCAAAAATTCTCTAACCGATCTCCTATAACGTTCATAATCACTGCAAAAGCTTTTCATCGAGAGCTTTCCACCATTTCTGAGCAGATCACCGCAGTAGGCATTTGAACCTTTGAAAATGCATATGCTTCCCGGAGTATGTCCGGGGAGGTGGACAATTTTAAGATCTGTCTTCAATTCAAAAATGCTCTTCACATTCTCCGGTGCTTTGTAATAGCTAATTTTTTCGAGCATTTTTGCCATCGTTCCCAAAAAGCCAGAAAATACAAATTCTTTTTCTCCAAGGACATATGGAATATCTTCAGGATGAGCAAAGATCGAACAACCAAAGATCCTTTCCAGCTCTCTCGCTCCTGCAATGTGATCGAAGTGAGCATGCGTTAAAATGATCGCAGAAAGTTCATCGATCTGCTTAGTCAAAATTTTTCCGTCTGTGCCGGTGTCGATCAGTATTTTCTTTCCCTGATCTTCGACCACATAAACATTGCAACCCTTCGATTTCAGCTTCATACCTCAAAGCTCATGAGATCTTCCGCTATTAAAACGTTGAAGTCAAGAAATTCGATTATTTTATCCTTCTGCGCCAAAGTCATTGGGTATAGATGAGTTAGATATAGCTTTTCAGCCTTACAAAAGCTCAAATTTTCCTTAAGATTCTCAGGAGTCGTGTGAAAGTCCGCTTTGAATCCAAAAGGAAGAGAAAGCTCGTGGATCATGACTTCACACTCAACAGCCATCAGTTCTGGAAAAGCCCTTGTGTCCCCACTTATTGCCAAAGAGTCTTCGAAAACGTAAGCTCTGCTCTCGATCGTGTGGATCGTTTCGAGCGCTCTAACTTTAAAACCTCCGATCTCGAAAATGCCTTCTTCATGAACTTTAAACTTCAGCTTTCCCCTTAGATAAGGATACGCATTCAAAATGCTTTCGATGAAATTCTTCGTCCCTTCTGGGGCGTAAATATGGAGCCCCTCTCCTTCCATAAGCCATCTTGCCTTTAGCAAATTTATAAGATCTCCATTGTGATCCAAGTGGTTATGGGTAATAAAAACAGCATCTATTTCAGTTGGCTGAATTCCAAGCTCTTCTAGCCTTAAGAACGCCCCACAACCAAGATCTACGAGAACTTTGAGATCTTCTTCGATCAAAATTGAGCTCTGAGCCCTTTTTTCACATGGCACTGAAACTCCTGTTCCGAGGAAGGTGACTTTCATTCTCTTACCCCCAAGAATTCCGCGAGCCTTTCTATGAATGGATCATGGAGTAATTCCTCTCCTTTCAGTATTCTAAATCCCTCTTTAATCTTCAAGCCAACGTTCTTCCCCAAAGCCTGATAATTAGAAAAAACAAAGTTCGAAACCGCTTCCTCTGGCTTTGTATGCCTTCTGAAATCGAAAGCCCACCATCTACCCTCTTCTATGAAGGACTCGAACATTCTTTCCTTCAATACGAATTTTTTCACATTCTCATGATCTTCAAAAACTGGTCCAAGTTTTCTCGTGATCTTTGACAGCTCTTTAACTTGGCATTCAAAAAGAAGATAGCATTTCTCTTCTACGAAATAAGTGAAGCGAAGAGGCATAAAACCCTCTCTCTTAAGCATTTCATAAACTTTCCTTCCCGCCCTTTCAAGCTGTGGATAAAGGTTGTCATCGACAATATCGGGCTTTTCAAACTCCAATGCAAAGATCTCAGTCCCTCTGAGCTCTATAGATTCCAGAACTTTTTTCACTTGGATCTCTCTCTTCTTCTTAACAAAAAATTCTATCGAAGGCTTTTCCAAGAAAAGTCTTGCTAAGTGCACAAATTTCGCCAAATTGTCTATGCTGAGATTTGCTGCGACGTTTCTCTTTTCGTCTACTGGATCGACGACGAAGAAAAATTCTCCAGTGCGAATTTCATTCTTCTTCAGATCTATGACGGTCTTTCTACTCCAGTCCCTCGCATTTTTAAGGCATTCAATAAAAGAGCCGTAGAAAACTATCAAAAGTTCGCAAAGATATCCAGAGAATCCCTTAACCCTATACTCTGCCCCATATATCCCATTTGCCTTAAGAAATAGTTTCAAAAGTCTAACTTCATTTTCCTTGCCTTTAATTCTATCTTTTAACCATTCATGATGAAATGGAGTTCTGTCGACCGCAGAAATGATCTTTTCAGCGCTTTCGACTTTGTAGCATGGAACAAGATCAAACTCGACTCCTAAAAGTTCTCCATGAACATATGGATGCTCCGCATATCTTAGCTCAAATTTTTCAAAAACTTTTTTGCCGATCTCGATTATTCTACTCTCAAGCTCCTTCTTGGACAATTCTGTTGGAAATAAAATGAATACGTCGAGTTCAAGATTTCCTCGAAGCCAAGTGTTTCGTGCATAACTGCCAACAAAGAGGTAATCGATTTTAAGGGGTTGAAGCCTTCTTCTAATTTCCTTTTCAGCCTTATTCGCCTTCTGAATTTCTTCTTCACTTGGAAGTGCAAGCTTCAGCGCTTCTTCCAAAATTTCATTCATTTCTGCCACCGAAAACGTATACATCCTTGTAAACTGGTCCCGAAGGTTTTAAAGTGCTCTGCTTGAGACGAAAATCTTTGACATCCATTTCACCAAAATTGACATTCCTAAACTCCCCCAAAGTATTATCAAGCTCAGGAATTTTTCTTTTAATCCTCGCAACCGTCACATGGGCTTCGAAAGCTTTATCCCTCTCAAATCCAAGCTTTTTCAAAGCAAAATAAACGCTTTCTGCAAGTTGGATCATTTTATCTCTTCCCTCCTCAATGGCTACCCAAACAACTCTCGGATCTCCTTTTTTGGGGAACTTTTCAACTCCGTTAAGAGAGATCCTGAAATTTTTGAACTCGATCTTTGACAAAGCTGTCTGAATTTCCGTGAGCTTTGCGTCAGGAACTTCTCCAAGGAACATCAGTGTTGCATGCAAATTCTCCCTTTCAACGGTTTTCAAGCCTTTAAACTTGGAAAGCTTTTCAAGCAGAGGTAAAAGATTCTCTTTGATTTTTTCATCCATATCGACCGCAACGAAGAGCCTCATTCGTCATTTATAGGCGAAGAAGTTTAAAAACCTTTAGATCAAAGATAAAGCGAGAGAAGGTAGATCGAGGATATGAGCACCGCTATGCCAAGCACTCTTCTAACCTTTTCAAATCCTATTTTAAGGCTTTTACCGAAAATAAGAACAACAACCACTGCGGAAGCAAAACCAAGAACGTAGAACATGGAAATTAGAAGGGGTTTATCCGTGAGAACCGCTTCCGAGATGGCTATTCCCAGAAATGGTGTTATGCAAGGTAGCCAGATAAAGGGAAGTAAAAAGCCGAGCAGAATAGGAGGGAGCTTCATCTTGGTAACGACTGCCAATTTTGACAATCTTTTCGAAACTTCAAGCTCCAAACGATCGCTTAGGAGATAGATCGAGAAAAAGAACAGGAGAACGTAAGCTAAAATTCTGAAAGTTGCCATGAGAACAGAGGTCATACTTAAAAGCGAGATCGAAATTGTCATTCCAGCAAATAGTGCCAAAGAGTTTCTGATTTCAAGCCTTGAGCCCGCAAAAATTATTGGCAACACTGGAAGAACACAGGGAGAGAGGATCGAAAGAAAGCCGAGGAAAAACGCAATTAATTCTTCGAACATGAAAAAATTGAAGTCTACCTTCTGTAGACTTCTCCAACATCCAGCTCGAGGCGTTCGCTTATAATGTCCAGAATCTCTCCAATTGCAGAAAGAAGTCTGTTGTATGATTCGATGAACATGACAACGCTTTCCCGTGCGTTCAACTTTGACTGCAGATCTGTAAGCTCGTTCAAAAGCTCGTTGTCAAAAACCCCAGACATCTGCTTCGTTACGAAATCTTGCTGTTTCTTCTGGAATTCTACGATCATAGCCTGAGCTTCTGTATCTGCTTTCAGATTTTTCTCCATTTCTAAGAAATCCCTGTATTCCTGCAAGTTCATCAACGCCTCAGCCAAAGCTTCAGCCTTTTCTCTAACTTCCTCGTCTATCATTAAACCACCCTTTTAAATTTCTAACACTTCCGCTTGACACTATATTAAGCTTTCTATCTCAACATTTCCAATAGAGAAGGTTGTAATAGTGTGTAGATCGATGCTGAGAGGAACAGAATCAGAACTATTGCTGAAGCTATGGCAGAATGTTTCATACTTAACTCTCTTGCGTTTTTGAGTGCAAAAACCCAGTAGACTGATTGCCAGACATATAGAACCATCCCAAAAAAGACCGAGATCGTCAAAGCTTCTGGATTTCGCATTACAAACGACTCATAGCCAAGGTAGATCGTGATTGGAGACAATATTATTACGGGAATGTAGCTAAAAGCTACGAATTTCATTAAAGTTCCAAAGCTTCCCTTTCCCTTAAAAATTGCAGAGAGACCATAGAGTACGAGAGTAATCACAACCCAGCCTACGAAAACCACTACAAAAGCAGCTACAACTGTTGAAGCGTAGATCATTGATTTAAACATCTCTATTTCAGATTCTGACAGACCTTGCTTCCTCATCTCCTTTGAAGCAATTTCCAAAACAGTATCAGAGGATAAATGGGCGGTAAATGTCGCTATTATGGCTGATACCAGCACTAAAACGAAGGGTAATTTAAAACCAATCGTCTTCCGCTCGGAGAAGAACTTGTCAGGATTTACCAATATGTCCATGAAAAAAGTTTGCAATTTGATATATAACGATATCTGCACTCGAAATATGGTCAAGATCTCTCTTTTAGTCTTTTTATCACCTCAATAGCAAATTCTTTCGTCTTCAAATTTCCTCCAAGATCAGGAGTAGTCTTACCACTTGCTATTGTCTCTTCCAAAGCCTTTTTGACCTTCTCAGCCTCTCCCGCAAAGCCAATGTGCTGTAGCATCATACAAGCTGTTAGGATCATCGCAGTCGGATTTGCAATTCCCTTTCCAGCAATATCAAATGCAGCACCATGAACTGGCTCGAAGATCGCATATTTGTCACCAATATTAGCAGAAGGAGCTATTCCAAGTCCTCCTACAAGACCAGCAGTTAAATCGCTCACTATGTCGCCAAACATGTTCGTTGTCACTATGACATCGAAGCGGTGTGGATTCATCACAAGGAACATGCAAGCCGCATCTATATAGTATTCGTTGAACTCTATTCCCTTATATTCCTTTGCAACCCTTCTGCACGCATCTCTGAAAACTCCACATGTCTTTTTCATCACATTAGCCTTATGCAACGCTGTAACCTTCTTTCTTCCCTCCTCATTCGCAAGCTCAAACGCAAACCTTGCAATTCTCTCTGAGGCTTTACTCGTTATAACCCTCATCGCAACTGCTGAACTTTCAAGCTCGAATTCGAAGCCCTTGTAAAGGCATTCTGTATTCTCCCTCACAACAACAATGTCAAGCCCCGGATAGAGGCATTTAACGCCTTTCAAAGCCTTTGCTGGTCTAACATTTGCAAAGGTTTCAAGCTCTTGTCTTAGTCTTACAATCACATCCGCAGCTGTTTCCCCAGCAGCGCCAAAAAGCACTACTGAGTTCTTTTTACAAGCCTCAAGCGTCTCATCAGGCAAAGCTTTTCCATACTTCTGCAAAGCCAGATCTCCAGCTTCATAGAATTCGTATTCTAAACCAAGATCGAGTTCATTCAAGATCAACATCGTTGCGTCCATCACTTCCTTCCCTATGCCATCTCCCGGGATTACGACGATCTTCATTTTCTCATCACCGTTTTGCAGTAGTTTATGAGCCCTCCGCTTTCAACGATCTTGAGCAGAAAATCGGGCAACTCTTTTATCACATATCTTTCTCCCTTTGTTAAGTTCAAGATCTGCCCTTTCTTTAGATCGAGCTCGATTTCGTCTCCTTCGCTGATCTTATCAGTTTCAGGACATTCAATAACCAAAAGACCGGTGTTAATAGCGTTTCTAAAGAAGATCCTCGCAAATGACTTCGCTATCACTGCACTCACGCCAAGCCCTTTTAGAGCCAAAACTGCGTGTTCTCTGCTACTCCCACAACCAAAGTTCCTTCCAGCAACAATGAAGTCGCCTTTTTTCACCTTGTTTGAAAGATCTTTTCTAACATTCTCAAAAGCATGCTTTGCAAGCTCTTCAGGCTCATTAAAGACGAGATATTTTCCCGGAATGATCACGTCGGTGTCGATATCATCACCAAACTTCCATACTTTTCCCATGAAACCCGTTTTCAGAGGATTTAAAAAATTATATCACATGCCCCGGGTTTAGTAGAAGGACAAGAATTAGAACTACCGCCCCGAGTATGAGCATTCTTAAGCCATTCAACAAAGGCATCTCATCTGCCATTCTGCCCATTATAGCCCCAAGCACAAAAAGGCTGATAGAGCAAATTACGAGCGAGCACTCCAAAGCTTCAAAAGGCGGTAAGAAAACGTATGGAAGAATGAGTATCAAAGCTCCCAACATCGGCGAGACTCCATGCACTAAGGAAGAGAATGCGGTTGCAAATCTATGTGCTTCGTCAAAGATCGTTTCATCCAATTTTGAGAGCATAGACCTTTCTCTTCTGTATCTTAAAGCCTTTTGCTCAATTCTCTCAGCTTCAAATGCACCCCAAGAGCTCGAAATTCCTAAAGCCAAAGCGGTTGCAAAGCCAACAGGAATTATGAGCTCGCGAGTATTATGTCCCGCAAGATAAGCTCCAAGGATCATTCCTGCTATCGTTATTAGTCCGTCAAAAAAGCCAATTACGAAATACCTCCTTGAAATTGCAGAGATCTCTACGAGATCGAAGTAAACTCCAATTTTTTTCAAGCTCATTTCAGCAAGTTCACTAATCCTTCGAAGGGCAAGTTCATGTCTGAAAGCTTCCTCTTTGCCCTTACAAGATCTTGAGGTTTGTATACTCTATCTTGAGCTTTTCCAATTATCGCTTCAACCTCAAGATCTGTTAGGAAGCTTTTAAGATAATCTACAATTTCATTCTTTGCTATGAGCTTTACATCTTCCTTCTTTATAAATTTTGTTGAATTAAAGATGTATGCATGATTCTTCCAGCACTTCTCGCATTCAGAGATCAGTATACTCATGCCCTCCAATCTCAGCCAAAACTTCTGGAACATTGAGCCTCCGCAGTCGCAGAAGCCTCCAAAGACCTTTTCACTGACATCGTCCACGCTATACGCCATGTTGTCAATGACTACCTTTCTAATCTGCTCTATGAGGTAGATCATACGGAAACTACTTTTTTAACTTCAGGTATCTTGCTTCGTAAAACCCTTTCAACAAAGGCGGTGAGAGTGATCATGGACATTGGACAAGTTCCACAAGCTCCGAGAAGTCGAACCTTAACGACGCCCTCTTTCTCGTTAACATCAACGACTTCTATGCTTCCGCCCTCCACCATTAGCATCGGTTTTATGTCTTTCTCGACAACCTCTATAACTTTCTGTCTTGAAACCATATCTCGCCTTATGACTGAGAATTAATAATTTTTTGCTTGCTTAAAAACCACTCCCAAACTTTTTTAAGAGCATTCAATAGAGTTTTATACTTCTCCTCTCCTCCTATATCCCTCCAAGATCTTAGCTGTAAGCATTTTGCTACCAATATTTGCTCTTCTCTCTCCTCAAGCTCGTTTTTATCCACATTGGAGTAATAAAATCTCACAAGCGGTCTTGCGATGTCTGAGATGTATTCGTAGAAGCCCAGACCTTCAAAGTATTTTGTGATCCTCTCCACCTCCAACTCCCTAAACTTTGGTGGAGTGCATTCTACATCTCCTTTTAACGATTTTAGAATAAGAATTGCAGTCTCGGTTTCAAGATCGCTGAGCTCATCGCTCAAATACTCTATAAACCTGCGAATAAATTCGATGTTCATCTTTTCAACACTCTCATCTACCCTTATGGACCTGAGGACAATTATAGTATATTCTCCGCTCACCTCGTTCCTCTGAGGAGTCATGTGGACTGGCACAAAACCATTTTTCAACCAGAATCTTATTAACTCGTTTGAAACTCCGAACCCAGAACCTACCCATTCTAAATCATTCTTATCAGCCCATTCGATCGTCTTTTTCAAAGCGAAGCTTCCAATGCCAATGTCCATTGCACTTGGATGGACAGCAATTCTAACGATCCTAACGCCTTTTCTTCTTGAAAATTCATAGTTCCAGAAGTGCTTTAATACCAAGTCCGGAATTATTTGCCCTCTCGGTTTGTATCCTTCTCTGATCTTCCCAATCAGTTGATCATCCATTCCGCCCTCTACTGCAAGGTGAAGAGAGCAAACAACTTTTCCATTCACCTTTACAACCGCTGGAATATGGTTTGGAGTGTCGAGTAAAACAGCGAGATCTGAAGGGCGATTGCGATAGTGTGCAAGAACGTAGATTCCAAAAAACTCCCTTAGAAGTTTCTCATTACTCAACAATTCTTCCTTTTCTAAAACCTCAAATTCGAGCTCTAAATTCTTGATCTTTTCAATTTCTTCTTTGCCTATTTCAGCGGGTTGAGCGTTGAGTAATAGAGCATCATAAAGCCAGCTCTCGATAGGATCTCCAATACCATACCTTATTGGCTCAGACATGTGGATCTTTTCGAGTTCAATGCTCTGATCTTCCTCAAGCTTCTTGAGAAATCTGACATTAAAGCTCCTTCCAGTGCCCTCGTAGCCGTGGATCGTAGTGGAGAAGATCACGTGCCTGAAACCTTCGATGATCTTGAAAAGCACAGGCACCTCGATTCCAGCGGATTCATCGACGATTAGAATGTCCGCAAACTCCTTTTCCTCGAGAGCTCTTCTTGGAATTGCATACTCTATACGTGCATACTTGCTGTTCAGAACTGTGATCAACTCTTCGTCAGTCTTTTTAATAAAAAATTCCTTCATTCCCTGTCTTTTCATAGCTTTTATTAGAAATCTGAAGTAATTTTGAACCGCGTGCGGAGTTGGAGCCACTATTAAAACACGAATCGGTCTCTTCAGAAGTCTTTCAAGCCTTGAAACTAAGGCAGGAGTTACAATTCCGAGAACCGCAGTCTTTCCTCTGCCACGATCTGCGGTAATTACTACTGCTTTTCTATCTCTTTCTCGCTCAAAAAATCTCTCGAAAAGTTGAAGAACTCTCACTTGATCTTGGGTTGCACAAAGCTTGTAGAGCTTTTTCTTAATTTTTGTGCTCTCTGGTAGCACTATTTCCTCTCTCGAAACTCCTTTTGGCACGAATTCAAACTTTTTAACAATTTCACCCTTGTCGAGATCGTAAATGATCACTCCTTCCGCTTTCAAAGTTCTCTCCAAAAATCTGCGATAAAAACGTCCAATTACGTCGTTAACACTATATGGCTCACTTACAAGCTCCTCGTGCCATTTGCTCTTTAGATTTTTCCACCTTTCAATTTGTGGGGATATTGCTACTATTATTCCCCCTTCTCCAACTGTTTCAACGACTATTCCAAGATCGTTTGGATGAAAACCCTCGCTGAGATCGATGATCAAGGAGGAAAAAGTCGCTCCAAGTATTTCAAACGAGTTCTTCCAGTGAATGATATTGCCATTGAACTTATCCTTAGCGATTTCAAGGAATGCTTCCCTTCCAACAACGAGCAAATTATCCTTTTCGAGCATTTTTCTATGCTCAGAATAAACCTTTTCCGCAGCCTCAACAGCCTTTTCAAGACTGCTCGAACATATAAAAACCATGAACCTATGCCCGTTCTCAATCGCAATTTTGCGAGCTTTTGATATTTCCTGAAAAAGTTCTTCCATCATAAAAATTTTCTATAGTGGTAATAAAACTATTTCGCCAGAGCTTATTTTTTTAAGTTTTTCTGGAGTCTTTCAAAGGCTTTTCTCTTTTCAAAGCTCTCGAGATCTGTTTGCTTCAAAACTTCACTGATGAACTCTATAACCTGATCGTAAACGTCCCTTCGCACTGGAAACGGCACCCCATCTTTACCCCCGACTGCAAAGCAGTATTTTGCAGGATCTTGTTTGTCATATTCAGCGTTGTAAATTAGATCCGAAATTAAAGCAAGCGCTCTGATCGTTTCCCTTCCTATTCCCTTTACAAGCAGTAGATCTTCAAATTTCTCAGGCTGTAGCTCATAAGCTTGTTCAACCGCTTTCCAATCTATTTTTCTTGGAATAATCAACTTTTCACCGAATTTCACTACAGAGAAAAGCCTTGCGTAGTCTTCCTCGAATTTGCGATCTCTGATTATATCGATGCTCGTCTTCACAGCTTCTCTGCTTTTACTTGAAAGCATGTTAACAACTTCTTTTTCAATTCTCTCACTTATAATCCCGCTGTGAACATCCTCAAGCTTTGGAATGTTCTCATAGACGCTCCAGTGATACCTTCTTGCAAGCTTTTCCTCAGCATTCATTCCCTGCTGAACGACTGTGAAGTATTTGGGTGTGAAGAAGATCGCATGATGGTAGAGAGAATAGCCGTCGATCAACGCTGAATTATCTGCCTTCGCAGAAAGTCTGCTGAAAATTATTAGCTTCTCAGCCTCAACGCTGAGCTCAGAAGCGAATTTTCTTATCTCCTCTGGAGTTTTAAGTGCATTCGCCCCCTTTCCTCCAGCAACTCTGATCTCGAAATCTGGCTTGTTGAGAACAGATTTAAGCACTCCTGTTAGCACAGTTGTTGTCCCACTCGAATTCCAGTCGAAACCGAGGACGTTGGAAAAAGACTGAAAGAAGATCGGATCAGAGATCCTTTTTAAAAACTCTAACTCGCCATATTCAAGAACTATAACCTTCACAATTTGCTCTGCAAGGCTTTTCATCCTTTTCAAAAGCCAGTATGGTGCCTTTCCATGATGCAAAGGCAAATAAATTTCGCTCATATGTCCACGACTACAAAGGCTATTAGCTTATCTCCTTCTTTTCTTATTCCAAATTTGTGCATCGTTATGGCTTTTGGCTCAACCCTCACAGCTGATCTGTCAAATTTACCACCTTCAATTTCTCCAATTGCTTTTCTGTTTTCTATTCTAACCTTTACCCTCTTTCCAGCGAAAAATTGGGTTTCGAAAAGAAAAAGGAGCTCATTAAGCCAGCGGTAAAGTAAAAGATCGTCTTCATCCGCTTCAACTTCAATAGTTCTTTTTTCAGAACCTTTAAGCTTTTTTTTATCTACAAAAGCCTCGTAAAAAGCTAATGCGGAGTTTTCCATAAGTTCTTCGAGATTTTTGCCATAAGCTTCAAATGCTATGTCTGCGGTGTGATCGATGAACTTGTATCGCATAAAGATTTTCTTGCTTTTAAAATTTCTCTTTTTCGGTCAAAATCCAGATTCACACCAATTTCCAGAGAGAAGATTAAAAGCTGTTAAAATTTAAAACTGGTATTATTTGCCCCAAAACGGGTTATCTTTCCTCTTGATCTCCAAGTATTCCAAAAAGCTCTTTTTTGTTTCCTCATCAAAAGAACTCAAAAGCTCTCTCTCGATGATCTTAGCATGCTTCTCTGGAATTTCTACGTAAAGAACTTCGTCGCCTTCAAGTTGTCTACCTATGGTAACGTCTTCAATAGCTATTGCAAGCTCTTCGCCAGCTTTTGCGATCGCAACGTTCTTTCCTTCCCTCTGCATGCTCCGAACTTCACCAACTTTGCTTCCATCCGGCTTGATCAATTCTCCGCCTCTTCTAAGCTCTCCAGCCAATATTTTCGCACCAATAATTGCAGGCTTGCTTCTTCTAAAAACGAATTCCTTGAGCAATTTTATCTTTCCGGGCTTTATCAAAGCTTCTATTCTCTGCTTTTCCCTTGTAACCTTCAAATCGTCTCGCCATTTTAGGAAATTGTCGATGATCGAGTAAATTATGTCGCCCTCAAAGATCTTTGCTCCATACTTCCTCGCCTCCTCTTCCGCTTCGGGAGAGATCTTAACGTTGAAAGCCAAAACCGCTTTGTTTACTTCCTCCTTATTCGTTGATACATCCACTACATCTCTTTTGTCAACCTCTCCAACTTCAGCCTTCTTTATAGGAATGTTGTGAGACTTCAATTCGTTTATCATTGCCTCCAGAGATCCTATGGTGTCCGTTTTGAGCACGATCCCCTCTCCCTCTGTTCTTATCGCTATTTCCTCGTATTCCTTCCTTACCCTCTCTCTGAATCTATTAACGTCTTCTTCGCTATCCACCGCCTCAAACTCGCTTCCCGCAATCGCATTTTCAAGGTTTGGAGCAACGATCTTTATTCCCGCTGCAGCTGTTATACCTTCAACGCGCATAAACTTGCTCTCAACTCTCATCTCCTTCGCAGGAGGAGGTTTCAGAATTGCCTTTACGTTTGTCACGATCACGTCATCTTTGCCACCAATTACGATCTTGTCCCCAACTTTCAGTGTTCCATCGTATATTATCGCATCACAGGTGATTCCAACTCCTCTTTCTTCTTTGATCTCGAGTATCGTTCCCTTTGCCTTACCCTCGACTTGAAGCTTTAAACTGCCTACGAGATATCTCTGTGCAAGACCTAAGAGGATCATCAATAGTTCTGGAATACCTTCCCCAGTCAAACCAGAAACGGGAACTATCGCCACATTCTTTGTGAAATCCCTTATTCTGTCAAATCTTTCAGAGTTAAAACCGTATTTGTAAAGATTTGCGACAAGCTCATAGATCTTGGTGTCTAAATTTCTCTTTGCAAAGTCCTCTTGCAGTGCGTAGCTTTTAATGAAAGGCTCGTTATCCTTACTCTGCCATCCTGCTATCTTGTCGATCTTGTTCGCAGCGACTATGAAGGGTGTTTTAAACGTCCTCAAGATCGTTATTGCTTCCTCTGTCTGAGGCATCACCCCCTCGTTTATGTCTATGACGAGAATAGCCAGATCAGCTAAGGCTCCGCCCCTTTTTCTCAAATTTGTAAAAGCTTTATGTCCGGGAGTATCAATAAAAAGAAGACCCGGAAGTTCTATATTTGGTCTCCAAATGTCTTTACAGATGCTTTCAATGATCTTGATCGGAATCTCTGTAGCTCCAATGTGCTGTGTAATCCCGCCAGCTTCTTTTGCAGCAACCCTGCTTTTTCTGATCCTATCGAGTATTGTAGTCTTTCCATGATCGACATGTCCAAGAACTGCTACGATTGGAGTCCTTATATTCTTCATTTCTCGTATACCCAGACATCGTTTTCTCTTCTATAGCTTAGAATTTCCTCTTCTTTGAAGAAGAGCTTTATCTCTCTTTCTGCTGATGCTATAGAATCGGAAGCATGAACAACATTTCTTCCTAAGTCTAAACCAAAGTCGCCTCTAATTGTCCCCGGCTCAGCTTCTGCTGGGTTAGTTGCTCCTACAAGCTTCCTAACAACCTTAACTGCATTATTGCCCTCAACCACCATCGCCACAACGGGAGCGCTGGTTATGTAAGAAATGAGAGAAGAGAAGAAAGGCTTGGCTTTGTGTTCTGCATAGTGGTTTTCTGCAAGCTCTTTCGATATTTTAAGCATTTTCATTGCAACGATCTTAAACCCTTTTCTTTCAAGCCTTGAAATTATTTCTCCAGCAAGTCCCCTCTGCACACCATCGGGCTTCACCATTACAAAAGTCCTTTCCACGGAATCACCTTCTCTTCTCGTAAACCTTTGTCCACTTCAGTTTTCTTGGATTTCTACCAAGCTTGTAGTTTTTCTCACACTTTCCACTGCAGAAGTAGATCGTTCTACCATCCTTTCTAACAAGACTTTTTCCTGTGCCCGGCTCGATTTCAATGCCACAAAAAGTGCAGATCTTAGCTTCCATATCATTTCACCGCCAGCTTCCTTGCTTCTCTTGCTGTCTCTTTTATCATCAGTATGTCTCCTACTTTTACCGGACCAAAGACGTTCCTCGTTATTATTCTACCCGCATTCTCGCCAGCGAGCACCTTTACCTTTACTTGAGTAACCTCTCCATGCATTCCAGTTCTACCAATGATCTCCATCACTTCAGCTGGCTGGACGTCTTCTTCCATAGATCATCACTTTTTCAAGCCCTTAAGCTTCTCAACAATTGCAGACAACTCCTTTTTTGCATTTCCCTCGTCAACAATCGCTGCGGAAGCACAGCTCACATCGATCTTGATTGCCTTGCCAATATCCGCCTTGCTTTTCACGTAAACGTATGGGATGTTCTTCTCCTCGCATAACAAAGGCAAATGTGCTACGACTTCTGGAGGATCAACATCCATCGCAATATAGACGAGCTTTGCTATTCCCCTCTCTACAGCCTTTGTAGTCTCGTTTGTGCCTTTCCTTACTTTTCCAGTTTCTCTTGACTTTTCAAGCAAGGAAATTGCCTCATTCTGCAGATCCTGTGGAACTTCAAATCTTATATACATGGACTCACCTCCTTTCTTGCGTCATCATTCATCGGTTCAAAAACCAATGACCTCCGCTATTTTAAACTTTTTGGTTTCGGGAAAGTTTACTCAAAATCAATGATCTCCTATTCTCTCCAAGCCAAAAATTTTTTTAGTCTAAAATAGAGAATTAATTTGTGATCAGTTTGAGCAAGCTTATCAGCGGAACCGCAACAGTTTCAAAAAAGCTAACTTACGAAGGGGACGATAGCTTCATCCCCAAGAAACTAAAGGAGTTTTCTTCAAACTTCGTGCCCATAGTAGTATGGAATATCACAAACAGATGTAACCTCGACTGTCTTCATTGCTATGCAAAGGCTAATACAAAAAAGAGTGAGCTTTCGACCGTGGATTGCAAGAGAATAATAGACAATCTTTCCAAATTCAATGTTCCAATGATACTCTTCAGTGGAGGAGAACCTCTGATGAGAAGTGATATTTTTGAACTCGCGGAGTGCGCAAAAAAGAAGGGGATTAAAGCCATTCTCTCGACAAATGGGACTTTGATCAATGAAGATATCGCCAACAATCTCGAAGTTTTCGACTATGTCGGAATAAGCTTTGATGGCACTAGAAGAGTGCACGATGAATTTCGCGGAGTAAAGGGGGCATTTGAATCCGCATTAAGAGGTCTTGAAATTGCCAAAGAAGTTGTTTTAACTGGTATTAGATTCACTCTGACAAAATACAACTTTTTAGAGCTTTCAAATCTCATAAAAATGGCTAAAGAAATGGAGATACCGAGATTCTGCGTTTATCATCTTGTCCCCTCTGGAAATGCGAGCTTCAAGGACGATATAGACAATGTTACGAGAAAGAGGATCATTAACTACTTGATAAGAGAAGCGGAAAGGGAAGAAGAGATGGAGATCTTAACAGTAGACAACCCCTCTGATGGTGTCTACTTATACCTACAAAAGAAGGATGAAAGTATACTCGAATTCCTAAGGTATAGGGGCGGAGATAGCAGTGGAGTAAGACTTGCATGCATAGATTCCGATGGAAACTTGCATCCGAACCAGTTTTGGATGGATTATACCGCTGGCAATCTTTTGTGGCAGGATTTTGGCAATCTCTGGCTAAATGATCCTTTATTCAAAATGCTCAGAGAAAAAGAGAAATACTTGCAAGATAAGTGCGGAAACTGTAAGTTCAAAAAATTTTGCGGTGGTTTTAGGGTAAGAGCCTATCGATATGGAGATCTTTGGGGATGGGATCCAAGCTGCTATATTTCTCTTCCATGATGATGGTTATTACAACAATAAATTTTTCATGTAAGAAAAAGTTATATACCTTGACGCATAGTGGAATACATGGGAGCGGTGATAGAAATTGAAGACATGATCTCCTTAGTATTTGTGGCTCTGGCGTTAATCTCAGCCCAGTTTGTTTTTTTGGGTTAAATAACTACTTGATCAAATCAAATTCAATTCAAAAAAGTCATTTGCTATTTCTACATCTTCAAAAACTTCTTTTGCCTCTTTAAGCAAGATCTCAGGATCTTTGGAGTATCTCGCACTTATATGCGTTAAGATCAGCTTTCTCACATTAGCCTTTTTCGCAACCTCTCCCGCTTCTCTTGCAGTCGAATGTCCACTTTCTATTGCCCATTCCTTCATCTCTTCCGAGAATGAAGCGTCGTGAATCAAAAGATCCGCATTCATTGCAATTTCAACAGTTCTTTCGCAAGGTCTCGTGTCGCCAGTATAAACAAGCCTTCTCCCCTTCTTTACCTCTCCAAGAACCATTTCAGGGATTATGAGCTTCCCTTCCCATTCTATGCTTTCACCACTCTTTAGTTTTGCATAAATTGGTCCTGGTGGGATGCCGAGAGCTAAAGCCTTCTCCTTCTCAAACTTCCTAAAGTCATTCTCAATTAGAGCATATCCTACACTCGGAACTATGTGCTCCGTTTCAAAAACAACGATCTTGAATCCTCTAAAATTTATCTCATCTCCTCCCTTAGCCTTTTTCACAATGATAGGGTAGTCGAGTTTATCATAACCAAAGATCTCGAAAAGAGTTTTCAGCATTTCAGGATTGGGAGTATAAAAATTAAGTTCTTTCTTTCTACCATTCAGAGAGAGCGTTTCTATCAAACCAAAGGCTCCAATGAAATGATCCGTGTGCATGTGGGTGATGAAAACGTTGTCGAGATTTCTGAAGCCCAGCTTTGCGGACATTATCTGCCTTTGCGTTCCCTCTCCGCAGTCGAAGAGAAAGCGGTAATTTGAATGTTGAACAAAAATCGCAGAAGTGTTTCGATCTGCAGAGGGAATTGTGCCTGCGGTGCCGA
>JANXDJ010000027.1 GCA_025059545.1 Archaeoglobaceae archaeon | reverse complement strand
AAAGGGAGAAAGTGTTGCAAACAGGATTTTAGTGTTCCCATATGGTAAAGGCTCTACTGTGGGTAGCTATACACTTCTAAGACTTAAGAAGAGAAATTTAGCCCCTTTGGCGATAGTCAATAAGGAGACGGAAGCAATAATAGCGGTTGGTGCAGTAATTGCGAACATCCCTTTAGTTGACAAAGTCGAAGAAGAATTTTTCTCAAAAGTCAAAAGTGGTGATTGGGTTGTTGTGAATGCAAATGAAGGTTATGTGGAAATAAGATGATCGAGGAGTATTTTTACGTTTATTCCTCAGAACAGCTTAAAGACGGGTTTAGATACTACGTAATACCGAAAAGAAGCGCTAAGGAGATCGAGGCTTTTTTTAATGCAGTTATCTAAGGATTACGACGTTTCGCTGAAGAAGAGATACGGAGAACTACTACTCGAGGTTAAAAAGGCGAAGCAGGATTATACTATTAACTTGGTCCTACTTTTAGCCACGATCGCGACTACTACGCTTTTTAGCTCAATGTTCTACGAAGATGGTAGCATTCTTGGTGGTTTAGCATTTTCATTAGCTTTATTCTTCGTCCTCGGAAGCCATGAACTTTGCTCACTATTTCACTGCAAGAAAATGGGGCATGAGGACATCGCTTCCATATTTCATCCCATTTCCAACGATCATTGGCACCCTCGGGGCGGTGATAAAGTATAAAGGGGCAATTCCGAATAGAAAAGCTTTGTTCGATGTCGGTATAAGTGGTCCAATTGCTGGATGTTTTGCTTCTGTGCTCGTGATCCTTATAGGTCTTCAATTACACTACGAACCATCTGAAGGCGAAAAAATTTTCATTGGAACTCCGCTCTTGTTCGAACTTCTTGTTCAATTAACAAGTTTCAAGAGCGAATTCATACATCCGATCGCCTTTGCTGGCTGGGTTGGGCTCTTTGTTACCTTTTTCAATCTACTTCCAGCTGGACAACTTGATGGGGGTCATGTGAGCAGAGCGATCTTAGGAGAGAAAAGCGAGATCGTTTCAAAAGCCACTCCCTTCATTTTGCTAACTCTTGGAATCTTTTTTGGTGAAATATGGCTATTCTGGGGTCTTTTTATAATGCTTTTTGCGATGCAAAAACATCCAAAGCCACTTGAAGATGAAAGAGTCGACAATAAAAGAATTGCTTTGGGGATTTTTGGCTATATGATCTTTATTCTATGCTTCATTCCAGAACCTTTTAAATTATGACTTCAAGCTCTTAATTTTCTCAACAAAGCTGTCAAGATCCTTAGCAATCGCTTCTCCTTCGCCAGCGGAATGCCATGTATATTCCAGTTTCTCAGGATTTATCCCTAAAACCTTCAAAGCATTTTTAAGCAAATCAATCCTATCTTTTGCCTTATAATTGCCGTATTTGAAATGGCACTCTCCCAATCTGCATCCTGCAACGATTACGCCGTCAATTCCGCTTTTTAAAGCTCTCAAGATCCATATTGGATCGACCCTTCCACTGCACAGGACTCTTATAACTCTTAAATTTGGCTCATATTGCACTTTAAGCGTTCCAGCAAGATCTAAGGCTCCGTAAGCACAATACCAGCATGCAAATACCAAGATTAGCGGATCAGCATTCTTTTCCTCAGCCAAAGCATCGATCATAGCTTCAATTCCCTCATTGCTAAAGAATCCCATGTCTATTGCAGAAACTGGGCAAGCAGAGACACAAATTCCGCACATAACGCATGAATAAGGATCTATTGTCGCCTTTTTATCCACAGCAACCGCTTTGAACTTGCAAACACCCTCGCAGATCCTACAACCTATGCACTTCTCAGGATCTACGAAGGCAAAGAATGGATCGATCTCGATCTTTTCTCCCAAGATCAATTTTCCAGCCTTTGCAGCCGCTAAACCAGCGGACGCTATCGAATCTTGAATATCCCTAGGACCACTTGCACATCCAGCAACAAAGATTCCACGCACATTTGTCTCTACTGGACGAAGCTTTGGATGTGCTATCTCAAAGAAACCGTCTTCGCCAACTCCTATGCCGAGCATGGTAGCAAGATCATTCTTTGCTTCCATTGCAGTAGCAAGAACGACGAGATCGAATTCTTCCTCCATTAGATCGCCTTCAAGTGTGTTCTCGTAGCTTAAAATAAGTCTTTTCTCTCCGGTCTCCATTATTTCCCCAACTTTCCCACGAACAAACCTTATACCCGAGTTCTGAACTTTCTTGAAGAATTCCTCGAACATTCTTCCAAAAGCTCTTATATCTATATAGAAGACAGTAATCTCGATTTCTGGATACCTTTCTTTGATCGCATAAGCATTCTTCAGGCTCGCCATACAGCAAACTCGACTGCAGTATTTGTTTGTATTCTCATCTCTACTTCCTACACACAGAATAAAGGCAACTTTCTTTGGCAAAGTCGAATCTGATGGTAGAAGAAGCTTTCCTCTCGTTGGACCGCTTGCAGATAGGAGCCTTTCAAGCTCCATTAGGGTTATTACATTTTTAAACTTACCATAACCATATTCAGGCTTCTTTCTCGGATCGAGGAGCTGATAGCCAGTTGCAAGAATGATTGCTCCAACTTCTAATTCTATCTTATTAGCTTCCTGATTGAAATCGACCGCCTTTGGTTTGCATGCTTTTTCGCAAAGCTTACAGCCAATGCAGTGATCCCAGTCAATGACTGCGTAAAGTGGTGTGGACTGAGGAAAAGGAATATAAATTGCTTTTCTAACACCAACACCAAAATCGAATTCACTTGAAACTTCAACAGGACAAACACTACTGCAGTCGTCTATGCAACCCTTACATTTCTCCACATCCACAAACCTTGGATGTTGAGTGATCTTCAGCCTGAAATTACCCGCTCCACCTTCAACTTCTTCAACTTCCGCATTCGTTATAACTTCTATATTCTCATTGTTCCATGCTTCGCTCATCTTAGGTGCCAAGATGCATATGGAGCAATCGTTTGTTGGAAAAACCTCATTTAGCAACGCCATGTGTCCTCCAATGCTCGGAGCTTTCTCGATCAAGTATACTTTGATCCCCATTTCAGCTAAGTTCAATGCGGACTCAATTCCCGCTATTCCTCCGCCAATAATTGCAACACTCTTCTTTGCCTCAACTTTCTTTTTCTCAAGAGGTTTGTTCTTCCTGAGTTTTGCTACATGCATTCTAATTAGATCCTTAGCCTTTAAAGTAGCAGATCTCGGCTTCTGCTGGTGAACCCAAGAGCACTGTTCACGTATATTCGCAATTTCCACCATGTATGGGTTTATACCTGCCCTTTGGGCGGCTCTTCTAAAGGTTTGCTCATGTAACTTTGGACTGCATGCAGCAACAACAATTCCATCGAGCATTTGTTCTTTTATCGCAATTATTATTCTCTCTTGGCAATAATCTGAGCAAGCATAATCAAGATCTTCAGCGTGAACAACATCTGGAAGCTGTCCAGCGTAATATACAAGTTCTCCAACATTTAAAACTCGTGCGATGTTCAGACCGCAGTGGCAAATGAAGACGCCTATCCTCATCTAAAAATCCCTAATTTTCCCTTATTTTAAGCTTTCCGAATTAAGGCAAATTTTTTAAGATTGAAACGATTTAAGTTTGATGGTCAAGAACATCGGCTTCAAGTCTCAAGAAAGGGTCGAATTTGCTCTTGAAAAGATTTTTAAGAATGTTAAGGTTATCGGAGTTGAAGAAGTCAGTATTTACAGCTGTTCTGGCAGAGTTTTGGCTGAAAACATAGTTGCAAACTTTGATCTGCCACAAATAGATCGATCCGCAGTGGATGGCTATGCGGTGATCGCTGAGGATACATTTGGAG
The DNA here is from genome assembly GCA_025059545.1 of Archaeoglobaceae archaeon. The sequence continues at coordinate 13,371 of JANXDJ010000027.1, read as the reverse complement.
TTAGTGAAGTGAATCCGGTTTTGCTAAGGCTTTGTGGAGAAGTGAAGGTTGGAGAGTTGCCAAGAGTAGAAGTTAAAAGTGGCTCTGCAGTAAAGGTGTTTACAGGCTCAGTTTTACCAAAGGGAGCTAATGCGGTCGTAATGCTTGAGTTCACGAAACTCTCTGGAGATTTCGTGGAGATTTTCAGGGGCGTTCCACCTTTTAAGAATGTCTCAAGAGCGGGAGAAGATGTGAAGAAAGGAGAAGTTGTGCTCAAGAAGGGAGAAATTATCCAGCCTCAAGACGTCGGAATTTTGGCTTCATTGGGATTTGAAAGAGTTGAGGTTTACAGAAAGCCAAAAGTAGCGGTGATCTCAACTGGAAATGAGCTTGTTGAAATTGGGAATGAGCTTGAAGGTGCAAAGATCTACAACTCGAACAATCCGATGCTCTGCAACGCAATTTCAGAGCTTGGATTTTCAGCGATAAGCCTTGGAATCGCAAGAGATGATCGAAGAGAGATTGAAAATAAGCTTTTCGAAGCTTTAAGCTTCGATTTAGTGGTTTTTACTGGTGGGACCTCCGTTGGAGCTCATGATTATGTTCCAGAAGTAGTTTCAAAGCATGGGGAAATTTTATTCCACGGAGTTGCGATGAAACCAGGAATGCCGACTGCGTTTGGAATCTTCAGAGATAAGCCAGTCTTCATGCTCCCCGGCTCACCTTCTGCATGTCTTTTAGCCTTTGAAACCTTTGTAGTCCCAACACTTTACAGAATGATGAACGTTCGGATACTGGAAAGAAAAGGAGCAACGAAGAAAGGCATCCTTCAGTCTCGTGTCCCATCTGAGATTGGTGTGAGGAGCAATGTTAGGGTTTATTGGGAAAATGGAAAAGTTTATCCTGTTAGGATCTCAGGCTCAGGCATTTTGAGCTCTCTTGTCAAAGCAAATGCTTTGCTCATTGTTCAAGAGGATTCAGAGGGCTATGAAGCAGGCGAGGAAGTAGAGGTCAGACTTATGAGGGATCTGACGGAGGTTTTCGAATGAGGAAGATCTTTAAGGAGACCGTCAGCATTGAAAAAGCAAAAGAGATCTTGTTTCAGTTTTACAAGCCGAGAATAGAGATTGAAGAGGTTGATCTGCTGCAATCTCTTGGTAGAATTTTAGCTGAAGACGTTCGAGCTTCTGTAAGCTTACCACCATTCGATAGAGTTGTTATGGATGGCTACGCTTTGAAGGCTGAAGATACATTCGGAGCGGATGAAAACAATCCAGCGATTTTGAAAGTTGTTGGTAGAATAGAAGCGGGAGAGTGGTGCGAAGCGGAGATCTACAGTGGAGAGGCGATTGAAGTAGCAACAGGTTCAGTTTTACCAAAAGGGGCTAATGCAGTTGTAATGGTGGAGTTCACGAGAGAAAAAGAGGGTTTTATAGAGATCTTCAAATCTGTAGCTCCAGGAGAGAACGTGCTCTTCGCTGGTAGCGATGTTATGGCTGGTGAAATTGTGCTTCGAAGGGGTAAAAGGCTGACACATCGAGAGATCGCAATTCTCTCCGCCTGCGGGATAAGTAAGGTAAAGGTTTACAGAAAGCCAGTTGTTGCTGTGATCTCGACTGGGAATGAACTTATTGAACCAGGAGAAAAGCTTGAAAAAGCCAATATTTACGATGTAAACTCCTACATGCTCTCTTCTGCAATAATAGAGTGTGGTGGATCGCCAGTTAGAATTGGAATAGTTAGAGATGAGGAGGAAGAGATCGAGAGGGCAATAACCCATGCTCTCGATGTGGCGGATCTCGTCTTAACAAGCGGTAGTACTTCAGCAGGCTTTGGCGACAGCATGTTTAATGTGCTTTCAAGGTTCGATCCCGGCTTACTTGTTCATGGAATAGCTGTTAAGCCCGGAAAACCGACCATTATTGCTGTTCATAGAGAGAAACCGATCTTTGCATTGCCTGGCTATCCTACTTCAGCTCTGACGATCTTTGAACTTTTAGTGGCTCCAGTTCTTAGGAAACTTTCCGGACTAATGAGGGAGAGTAAAAGTTTGAAGGCTAGGCTTGCAGTTAGAATTACCTCTGAGCCAGGGAGAAGGGAATTCTTGCCAGTAAACGTGATCGCAACATCTGAGGGATATAAAGCCTATCCTGTGTTGGGATCATACAGTGGAACAATTTCAGCCATCTACGCAACAGATGGATTCATCGAAATTCCAGAAGACGTTCTAATGCTTGAGGAAAATGAGGAGGTAGAAGTAAAGCTCTTCGGAGAGATAAAACCAGCGAATCTCGTGATCATAGGTAGCCATTGCATCGCTATTGACTTGCTCCTTGAGCTGATGGGTGAATTGGAACCAAAAATAATAAATTTAGGTTCTACAGCCGGTATTTTGGCAGTTAAAAGGCGTGAAGCAGACGTTGCTGGTATTCATTTGCTCAGTGAAGATGGAAACTACAATGAAACATTGGTGAGAAGATTTGGAGTTGAAGATGCAGTGCTTGTGAAGGGATATCTCAGAGAGCAGGGGTTTATAGTTGCAAGGGGGAATCCAAAGGGGATCAAGTCCATTGAAGACCTTCTCAGAGAAGAAGTAAGGATCGTTAACAGGAATAGAGGTTCGGGAACGAGAGTATTGCTGGACATGCAGCTTCAAGAGCTTGCAAGGAAAACTGGAATTGATTTTGAGGAGATCAAGAGGAGAATAAGAGGCTACGAAGTTGAAGCTAAGACCCATGATGCAGTTGCAATTTCAATTGCTACAGGAAAGGCTGATGTTGGATTGGGAATAAAAAGCGTTGCAAAGATCTACGGACTTGATTTTATTCCCCTTAGAGCTGAAGAATTCGACTTTCTGATTCCAAAGGATAGATTAAGGAAGAATTCTGTAGAACGATTTTTAGAGTGCTTGCAAAGTGAAGAATTCGCTGAAAGGCTTAAGAAGTTTGAAGGGCTTCGTGTTTATGAAAGAACTGGAGAGAAGATCGAGATATGAATGCCAAGATCAGCGAGATCTTTGAGTCAATTCAGGGTGAAGGGATCCTTGTTGGTGTTAGACAGCTCTTTATAAGGTTCTGTGGGTGTAACCTAAACTGCTATTACTGCGATACGCTGAAAGATTCTGAGTTTTGTGTTGATCATGTTAGTGGAAAAAATCTAAGAAATCCTGTTTCCGCCGATCGTGTTCAGGGGCTAATAGATTCCACAAAAGTTCACTCAGTAAGCTTTACAGGCGGAGAGCCGATGCTCCACGCAGAATTCATAAGAATATTGCGAAGAACAAAGCCTTTTTACTTGGAATCGAACATGACTTTACCAGAGAAGGCTAAGAAGCTCAGATTTGTTGACTTCGTGGCAGGAGATCTTAAAGTTAGAGAGGCTAAGCTCGAAACTTACGAAAATCTGCTTGAAAGAACTTTTGAGAGCTTTAGAATTCTCAGAAATACCAAGAGAAGGAGAACTTTCTGCAAGATCGTTCTGCCATCTGATTTCAACGCTGAGGAAGTGCTAAATTCTGCGATGCAGATCAAAGAATATGTAGAATGCTTCGTTCTACAGCCAGTTTTTGGCTCAAGGCTTGAAAACATATTTAAACTGCAAGAGAAAATGATCGAATTCGCAGACACAAGAGTGATTCCTCAGGTTCACAAGTTCATAGGGGTGAAATGATGAAATTCGTCGTTGGCGTTTCGGATAGCTTTAGCGCAGCTCATTCAATTCCGGGACATAAGAAGTGTGGAAAGATCCATGGACACAACTTCACGATCAGCGTAGAAGTTGAAGGAGATCTCAAGAATGGAATGGTGATCGACTTCTTCGATCTAAAAAAGCATCTGAAAGAGATCATAGAGAAATTCGACCACTCTTTGATCAATGAAGTCATAGAAGTCCCCACATCGGAAAATATTGCTCTTTATATCTTCAACGAGCTGAAAGCGAGAGGTTTAAACGTTTTAAGGGTAAGAGTTTCGGAGAATGTGGACAAGTGGGCTGAAGTAAGAGCCTAAGTAGCTTTTATATCTCAATCATATTATCTTCATCATGGAAGTCGAAAAATACCTTCAGATCTTTGAGAATGTTGCAAAGCGAAGAGGATGGAAGACAAATCCAGACAAAGAGCTTTTGAAGGAATTTGCAAATGGATTGATAGAAAACAGAAATAAATATGGCATTGCAACTTGTCCTTGTAGACTCGTTACTGGGAAAAAGGAGATCGACAGGCTAATAATTTGTCCATGCGTATATGCTGAGGAGGACATAAGGGAATACGGAAGATGCTACTGTGGACTATATCAAAGAGAAGAGGGTAATTTTGAGTCTGTAGCTGTTCCAGATAAACATGCAAAGTATTATTTTAGCTAAACCGAAAAAGGATTAAATACCTAATTTCTAATCTTTTAGTATGAAAGTAGCAATAGTTGGTGGTGGCGCAGCTGGAATGAGTGCTGCATCGAGAATAAAGGCGATGAAGCCCGACTGGGACGTCAAAGTCTTCGAAGAAACAAATCTAGTGAGTCACGCTCCTTGTGGAATTCCTTATGTTGTTGAAGGGATAAGCAAGGCGGAAAAACTCTTTTATTATACTCCTGAGTTCTTCAGACAGGAAAGGGGAATAGAGGTTCACGTAAACTCCAAAGTCGTGGAAGCAGGTGAAGGTTATTTGCGAGTAAGGGAGAATGGGAAAGAAACGAAATACGATTGGGATAAGCTTCTGATCGCAACTGGAGCTTTGCCAAAATTGCCTAAGTTCGAAGGATTGGAACTTGAAAACGTAGTTGCAATTCGCCATCCTGCAAATGCGGGTAAACTGAAGAAAAGTGTAGATGAAGCTAAAAGGATCGTGATCGTTGGTGCAGGTTATCTTGGCGTTGAAATGGCTGAAGCTGTTGCAAGTCTTGGTAAGAAAACTACCGTGATAGAATTCCTTGATCAGCCATTGCCTAATCTTGACAAGGATCTTGCTGAAATCGTTAAGGCTGAGATCGAAAAAAGAGTCGATTTGAGGCTGAGAGAAGGAGTTAAAGCGTTCGAAGGCAAGAATAAAGTTGAAAGGGTTGTAACCGACAAAGGTAGCTATGAATGTGATCTTGCAATTGTTGCAACTGGTGTGAAGCCGAATGTTGAGATTGCGAAGATGCTTGGCTGTAAAATAGGCGAAACTGGAGCAATCTGGGTCGATGAGAAGATGAAGACGAGTGTTGAGAACGTTTTCTCCGCTGGTGATTGTGCTGAAACGAAGCATTTGATCACCGGAAAGAAGGTATGGATTCCCTTAGCGCCTACTGCGAACAAGATGGGCTATGTTGCTGGAGTTAACATCGCAGAGGGAAGTTTAGAATTTCCGGGCGTTGTAGGGACGCAGCTTACGAAGTTCTTCGATCTCGAAATAGGCTCAACTGGACTTAATGAGAAAACTGCAAAATCAGAGGGATTTGAAGTGAAGTCCGCTGTGATTAAGGCAAAAACGAGAGTTAACTATTATCCGGGGGGTAAAGATATAACGCTGAAGGTTGTTGCAAATGAAGAAGGTAGAATTCTCGGAGCTCAGGCTGTTGGTGGCGATGTTGCGATGAGGATCAACGTATTTGCAGTAATGCTTCAAGCAGGATTCAATGCTAAAGATGCTTTCTTCAGCGATTTAGCCTATGCGCCTCCATTGACGCCGATTTGGGATCCAATAGTGGTTTCTGCGAGGGCTCTTAGGTTTTAATAAACTTCGAATTATATTTTTTATCAAGCTCATTTAATATTCTCTCTATCTCTGCTCTCGTCTCTTCAATTGGTCTGTCAGTTCTAACGATGTGCCAACCATTTAGAATCTTCAAAGCTACTTCTCTAACCCTTCTCAAATCTTCCAAATTTTCGAACATCTCTTTCGATTCTCTATTTTCAACTCTTTTTGCCAAAATCTCTGGTTCTGCGTGAAGAAAGAACATGTATTCTGAGGTTGGTAAAACTTTGGAGAAGAATTTGTAAAGAATTTTTGCGAGTGAATAAGGCAGATAAAAAACGCCACCGAGATAACGAACAAATATTACGTTGTCTGCCTTTTTATAATAGCGCAGAAGAGAGTTCATGACATCAAGAAAGTAGAAGATTGATGCCTTCAGGTGATTTATTTTTCCTCTACCTAGGAGGCTTTCTTTTGCCTTTTTACCAAAAAAGGAGTCGCTTGGATGAACTCGAAGAAGCACAGTTTCTCCTCTCGAAATATATCTCTCCGCAATAAATTTTGCATGAGTATCTTTTCCAGCACCATCCAAACCATCTACAACGATGAACCTCATAAAATCACGTATAGCAAAGCTATTGTAAGCGAAACGCTAAGATTATCCAGTCCTTTTGGAGTTATGGCTTCTATGATTGTTGCAATTATAGCAAGGGGCAGAATTAAAAGGTTTGCTGATCCAATATAATAAAGCTGAATAACTGCAAACATTGTTAAGCTTGCAAAAAACATCGCAAGACTGCCTTCGAGGCTTTTCTCTGCTCCGAAAATTTTGAATCTTCTTTTTCCGTATTTTGTGCCAATGAGTGAAGCAAAACCATCGCCGTAAGACATTGCAACGATGCCCATGGAAATTGCGTCACGCCTGTCAAAAAGGAAGAATGCTAAAATCGTCCAGGCTATGGAATAATAGAAAAGCCCTAATGCATGCCCCGAGAGAGTAGTTCTACTTCTAATTTTTATTGGAGAATAGGGGCTCATCAGAAATGTAAGGATCACGAAGGGGAATGCTGCGAGAAAAGTCATAACGTAGCGGGATTCGAAGAAAGGTAAAAGAAAGGCGATGTTTCCGACCATTATGTGCAAGAATTTTCTTCCAACCAATTCATTCCTGAAGGCTTTCTCTGAGATCAGCACGAGTGATACAACATAAGCGTAAACAGTGAGTAAGGGTGCAAGATCGTTCATTGCTTTTCGTTAAGCATGAGAGTATAAATCTTTTGGAAATGCTTTTTAGACTTGATCTCAATTTTTCGATGTGAGATATGATGAGCCAGTATTTCGACCACCGAGCGAGGCTTATAGCTTAATAATTCAAGCTACTATAGGCTGTTCTTGGAATAAATGCACTTTCTGCGGGATGTATAAGATGAAAGATTTTCGTATTAGGGACATTGAGGAAGTTAAAGAAGACCTCAGAATTGCAAAGAAGTTCTATGGCAATATCGACAGAATTTTTCTCGCAGATGGCAACGCTTTGACTGCGGACACAGATTACCTCTTGGAGATTGCGAATTACGCAAATAGACTTTTTAAACTCGATAGAATAAGCTGTTATGCGAATCCAATGGATTTGCTTGAAAAAAGTAAGGAGGAGCTGATCCAGTTAAGAAAAGCAGGAATAAAGCTACTCTACGTAGGCATAGAAAGCGGAGATGATGAGATTCTAAAGAGGATAAGAAAAGGTGCAACCGCAGAGGAGATGTTTGAAGCTTGCCAGAAAGCTCACGAATGCGGATTCGAACTTTCTGTGACAGTTCTAACTGGGATAGGTGGCAGAGAAAGAATGAAGGAGAATGCAATTTACACTGCAAAGCTATTGAACAGAATTCAGCCAAAATACACGGGTGTGCTCACCTACATGCCTGTTCCAAACACCGCTCTTTACGTTAAAATAGAAAGAGGAGAATTTGCTTTGCCAAATGCAGTCGAAAATCTACAGGAATTGAGAATGTTGGTTGAAAATCTCGAAGCAAAGACAATATTCAGATGCAATCATGCTTCAAATTATCTACCGATTAAGGGAAATATGCCCGAGGATAAGCTAAAAGTGCTCAAGATGATCGATTACGCATTGGCTAATCCAAGGGTTCTGAAGCCAGAATGGTTAAGAGGTCTCTAAGCTATCCCTTTATCAACTCATCCAGCTTTTCCCTGTTAAAACCAAGAACCCATTTATCTCCTTTTACAACCAATGGCACGGAATAACTTTTCGAAATGTTGTAAATCTTCTCAATCGTCTTCTTTCTCTCCTCTTCGCTGAGCTTGTCGACCCAAACGACATCGACTTCAACTTTTGCCATTTTTAAATACTCCAAAGTTCTCTTACAGTGTGGACAAGTTGTGAGACCAAACATCGTTATATCCGCCATAGCTTTAAGAATTTCAGAACTTTTTAAAGCTTCCCATTTTTTAAAAAATTACAAGATACGTATATTTATATCCTCATATTCGGTTTGTAAATTAGATGAAAATTGGTTGTTGTGGATTCCCAGTTGCGATGGAGAAATACTTTCAGAAGTTTGAGGTTGTAGAGGTTCAGAAAACGTTTTATAAACCTCCATCTATTGAAACCGCAAGAAAATGGAGAGAGAATGCTCCAAAGGACTTTGAATTTACAGTTAAAGCTTGGCAGGTTATAACGCATCCTCCCACGAGTCCGACCTATAGAAAGGTTAATCTAAAAGTCGAAGATGCTGGATTTTTTAAGCCCATAAAGCCAGTATTTGAAGCTTGGGAGATTACAAGAGAAATTGCAAATATTTTAGGAGCAAAATTCGTCTTATTTCAGACTCCAAAGAGCTTTAAAGAATCAGAAGAAAATATAAAAAATATGAATCAATTCTTCCACTCGATTGAGCGGGATTTCATTTTTGGTTGGGAGGCAAGAGGTTGGAGTGCTGGGGCTGTTAAGAGAGTATGCGAGGAACTTTCGCTTGTCCACGTTGTAGATCCTTTTGAATCTCAGCCAGTCTTTGGAGAAATAAAATATTTCAGAATACATAAAAATCATACAGATGAAGAAATATTCTCACTTCTTCGAAAGGCTGATTACGTGATGTTCAACAATCCTTTTATGCTTCATGATGCGGAGAAATTGAAAAAAAGGAGGGATGAGCTTGAGAGAGAAGATATTAAGAATTCTTAGAGGCTATGATCTCAGTGATGTGAAAATAGCAACTCTTGGGAGTCATTCCGCACTTAATATCCTAAAGGGTGCGAAGGATGAAGGTTTCGAGACTATTTGCGTATGTAAAAAAGGTGAAACTGCTGTTTACAGAAATTTTGGGGTAGCTGACAAGCTGGTAGAGCTCAGCAGTTTTGAAGAACTGCTCAATGAGGAAATACAAGAATTTTTACGGGAAGAGAATGCAATTCTTATTCCCCACGGTTCTTTTAACGCTTACATAGGCAAACTCGACACTCTTGAAGTTCCTATCTTCGGAAATCGAAAACTGATGGAATATGAAACGAGCAGAGAAAGACAGAGAGAGTGGTTTAAAAAAGCCAAAGTTCGCATTCCCAAGGAATTTGCAGGAATTGAGGACATTGACAGGCTTTGTATAGTGAAATATCAGGGCGCAAAGGGTGGAAGAGGTTATTTCCTTGTCTCCTCGCCTGAAGAATTTCAAAAGAAGTCGGAGGAGATGTTAAGAAGGGGACTCGTAAGCTTGGAAGATTTGAAAAAAGTCGAGATACAGGAATACGTAATTGGAGCTAACGTTTACTTCTCTTTCTTCTATTCTCCGGTAAATAATAGGATCGAACTAATTGCAGTAGATAGAAGGTATGAGCATGTAGACGGAATAGGCAGAATTCCTGCGGAGGAACAATTTAAGCTACATTTGGAGCCGACCTACACAGTGATAGGGAATTTTCCGATCGTTGTCCGTGAAAGTTTGCTAAACCAGGCTTTTGATGTCGCTGAAAGGATCGTAGAAGTTTCTAAGGAAATAGCATATCCCGGCATGGTTGGGGCATTCTGTATAGAAGGTATATTCAACGAGAAGGCAGAGTTCATAGTTTTTGAGATCTCCGCAAGAATCGTTGCGGGAACGAATGTTGGAATTCCGTGCTCACCTTATTCATACATTTTATTTGGAGAGAATATGTATATGGGTAGAAGGATTGCGAGGGAGATTAAAATTGCGATTGAGAAAGGTATGCTCGAAGAATTGATCTATTAGGTGGTTGGAATGAATGAGGAAGCATTAGAGAAAACTTTAAAGGCAGGAGAAATTCTTAAGCAAGTTTTAAAGTCTGCTGAGGAAAAAATAATTGTAGGAGCTAAACTCATCGAAGTGGCAGAGTTTATTGAGAACAAGATCGTTGAACTCGGAGCAAAACCTGCTTTTCCTTGCAACATTTCGATAAACAGCGATGCTGCACACTTCACTCCAGCTAAAAATGATGATAGAGTTTTCAAAAAGGGAGATCTCGTTAAGATTGATATTGGAGCTCACATCGATGGCTACATTGCAGACATGGCAATATCGATAGATCTTGGAGACCATTCAGAACTTATAAAGGCGAGCAAAGAAGCTGTTTTCAATGCAATCGATGCGATTAAATCAGGAATCGATACCGCAAAACTTGGAAAGATCATAGAAGAAACGATCCGTGGATATGGCTTCAAACCTATTGTCAACCTTACAGGGCATGGATTGCTTCCATATATTGCCCATGCACCGCCGAGCATTTACAACTATGCAACTCAGCGTGGAGTAGAGCTTAAAGAGGGGATGATAATTGCTATAGAGCCTTTTGCCACCACTGGAGTTGGAAGAGTTGCGGAAAGGGGAGAGTGTGAGATCTATAGCCTTCTTACCACGAAGCCTGTCAGAGTCAAAGTTTTAAGGGACATGTTATCCGAAATAGTTGAAAAGTATAAGACACTGCCATTTGCGAAGAGATGGTTAACAAAGGCTCCAGATATTTTCATATCTAAATTAGTAAGAGAAAAAGTCCTTAGAGACTATCCAGTGCTTTCAGAGGTATCTGGAGGAATCGTAAGCCAATGGGAGCATACGGTAATTGTGGAGAAGGATTCTGCAAGAATTGTTACCTTATGATAAAATTTCAAAAACCAAAGTTAAGACTAAGAGGATTATTTTAATCCCTTAACCCAAGTTAGCTAGTGGATTAGATACTTGGCTTTCTCGGCTTCTAATTTTTCAGCTTCTTTTTTAATTATTTTGACTTTCTTCTCCAATCTTTTCCTGTATAATGCCAGTCCTACAGAGATTCCAACAATTGCCAAAGTCCCAAATACTAAAATCTCCATATTTTGTTTTCAATCTAAAAGTATATAACTTTTTCTATAAAATATTTTATTGTAATGGTTATAATAATGGACTTTTTGAGAGTTAATGTTGGGCTAAATAGAGAGGCACTAAAAATAATTGGAATAATTAATCAGAATTTAAAGACGAGAAAGCTAAAGCTTAAATATACTTCGGTCATTGGATGGATGGCTTTGAAGCTTTGCATAAGGTGGTTAGCATGGAAAAAACAGAAATTCTCATGAGAATTAAAGAGGCTGAAGCTAGGGTTGAAGATACGATCAAGAAAGCTGAAGAGCAGAGAAAGAGATCGGTTTTCGATGCTAAGATTGGAGCAAAGAAAATATTAGATGATGCAAACAATGAAGCAAGCAGGTTAAGGGGAGAGATCCTTCGAAAGATCAGAGAAGCTGTAGAGAAAGAGAAAGAGGATATAAGGACTAAAAAACTAAAGGAAATTAACGATTTCGAGAAAAAGGGTAGAAAAAACGTCGATAAGGCAGTAGAAGTTTTATACAATGATTTTATAGGGATGGTGGAACATGCTTAAGCCAGAAAAAATGGTTAAGGTTGCGATCGTTGGAGCAAAGGAACACCTAAGCATTGCTTCCGAAACCATATATAGGATGAATCTGCTACATATCGAAAATCCAACGGAGACCGAGTATTTTAAGCTTGGAACATCAATGGAAAGAGCAGGACAGATTTCAAGGAGTTTACTACAACTTAGAAGCTATATCTCCCATCTAAAACTCGATCCAACAAAGGTTTCAATAAAAAAGAAATTCAAGAGGAGAGAGATTGAAGAGAAGCTAAGTAAAAAGCTTGCTGACTATCAGGAGAAGATAGGTAGCAGATTAGACGAGCTTAAAAGGATAAACGATAACCTGAAATCTATAGAAAATGAATTCTTGACAATAGAACCTCTAAAAGTCCTTGGGATTCCTCCAAATCTTTTAAAGGGGTATAAAAGGATAAGATGCTTTGTGGGATTTATCAAAGCAGATCCAAGCGAGGAGATTGGAAAGATCTCTTCGGAATTCGATCTTGTTATCAAAAAATTTGAAGATCAATTCATAATTGCCCTATTCGTGAAAACTGAACATGGTGATGAAGTCTACAGAATTCTTCAGGGATTTGGATACAAAGAAATTCCAGTTCCTGATGTTGACTACGAATCAAGAATTTCCGAGCTTAATAAGACGAAAGAAGAGCTTTTTGAGAAGAAAAAGAAGCTTGAAGTAGAGATAGAGGAGTTAAAAGTCAAAGAGTCGGAACTACTTTTAGCAATTGAAGAATACTTGTCTTCTGAAGTTGAGAAGGCGGAGTTACCTCTTAGAGCTCTAGTCTCAAAGAATGTGTTCGTGCTCGTTGGTTATGTTCCAGCTAAAAATTTTGATAAATTTAAAAAAGAACTTGAAGGAAAAAAGATGGTTGTTGAAATGCTCAACTTCGAGGAACATGAAGTTCCACCTACAAAGCTAAATAATCCGGGATTCACGAAGAATTTCGAAATTCTCTCGAAAACTTATGCAATTCCAAAATACAAGGAAATAGATCCAACAACGATAATGGCGATCTTCTTCCCGCTCTTCTTCGGCCTAATGCTTGGCGACATGGGCTATGGATTGCTGATCTTTGCGGTTTCTCTTTATCTAAAAATGATATTTAAGACCGAAGGTTGGCAGAAACTTCTTAACATCGGTTTGGCTTGTGGTGTCAGCTCGATCTTCTTCGGCTTCCTTTATGGCGAATTCTTTGGTCCATTCATTATTCCTGGTTCTGAGCATCCAGGAGAAGTTCATTTCATTGGCGATTTCCTTGCGGGTCTTTATGCATTCAACCATGGACACCCGCTTTTCGATAGGGTAGAGGAATTCGGCGTAAAGGCTCTGTTATTCATAGTTCTCATGATAGGAATGTTCAAAATGGTCTGGGGATTCTCGATGGGTTTCTACAATGTCTACGTAGAGCATGGCATCAAGGAAGCAATTCTCGAAAAAGGTTGTTGGATTATTGGAGTTCTCGGGCTTATCTGCTTAATTTTCGGTTTCTCATATAATCTTGGAATTTTCACATCACCACCACCAACAGGATTCGGGGAGATATTTCCCAAGAATCTATTTGTTTATGGTAACACCGTCCAAGAGGCAAGAGCTGTTCCATTGCCAATTCCTGGACTTGTAGATGGCTGGCAGGCTGGTTTCAATTACTTCTACCTCGCTACCTTGCCATTAATCTTGATATGGTTCTTAATCTTCCTAAAGGCAGAGATTCCAAAGATGGGAATATTTGGAGCAATAATGGCTGTTGAATTGCTTACTTGGTTCGGGCAGATAATAAGCTACGCTCGATTGCTTGCAATTGGACTTTCTTCGGTTT
>JANXDJ010000026.1 GCA_025059545.1 Archaeoglobaceae archaeon | reverse complement strand
GCCAAATTTTAGTTCAAGATGAACTTTGAACTCGCAGTAAAATTGATCTGCTATATCTCTAATCCCAACCCATGGTTTTCCATTTATAAGATCAGTCTTTGGATTGTTTCTGAGCTTTTTCAATCTTCTTTCCTGGCTTCGCAAGTTTTCGATCCACTTTTCCGCACTCATCTCTATGTCAGATAGTAGCTTAACCTGAATATATGCTTTAAGGAAAATATAGGATAAACTTAAATATTGGATTGGAAATTTATACGTATGGAAAACAAATCTGAATTAAAGCAGCTCTTTTTATACGAACAGCATGCAAGAAGACTGGAACTTCTTATAAGGATTGTATACAGTATTGCAGTCGGAATCATATTGGCTCTCTACGGAATAGTTGCAATGATTTGCCTTATTATCCAATTCTTTTACGTTTTGATTTTTGGACGAAGACACGAAGGATTAAGCAACTTCATAAAGGGATACCTCGAATATTGCGTCCATGTGCTCCCATACATCTATATCATGACTGATATAAGACCGGGAGTTCTGCCAAAGAAAGTAAGGATATATGAGGAAGAGATAACTTAGAAGCTAAGATCTACCCAGAGTAATTTTTAATACTATGGGAAATAAAATCTAAGAGAAAAAAATCAAAGCTCAACGTAGGTTGCATCGATTATTCCATCGAGCTTGAGCATTTCCTTCAACACTTCCTCAGTCGGCGGATCATCGACGAGCAGAAGCATCAATTGGACTCCGCCGGGCTTATCTCCTGTTCTCCCCACGATCATTCCAGCGATATTGATCTTGTTCTTGCCAAACAGCGTTCCAACTCTGCCAATAACTCCAGGCTTGTCTTCGTGGAGAGAGATTATGTAATGTCCTTTTGGTATGAAGTTCACATGGTAAACGTCGATCTTCAGCAGTCTAAACTCCTTCCCAAAGCATGTTCCAGCGAAGTAAATCTTTTTTCCATCGCTCTCGACTTCTACTTCTAAAAGACTTTCATAGTTCTCAATTCTGTCAATAGCACTCGTCTCAACCTTTATCCCCCTTTCCTCTGCGATCTTCTTTGCTGAGATTAGGTTTATTCCAGCTCCAAGTGTCTTTTCAAGCAGACCTTTCAGTAAAGCTCGAACTACGAACTCCTTATTTTTCTCCGCAATTTTACCGCTAAACGTTAGTTTAACCTTTCTAATCACTCCTCCTACTCTGGCACTTGCAATCTTTCCCATTTTCTCAGAAAGAAGCATGTATGGATAAATGAATTCAAATTCTGCTGGCTCTATCGGCGGGAGATTCACAGCATTCTTCACAGGCAAGCCTTTTGCAAGATTGATTACATCTTCCGCAACGATCAGTCCGACACTTAGCTGTGCCTCTTCGGTTGATGCACCCAAATGGGGAGTGGTGATAACGTTATCAAAGCTGAATATAGGGCTGTTAAAGTCTGGTGGCTCTTTTTCGTAAACATCTAAAGCTACTCCAGCGATTTTGCCACTTCTTAGACCTTCTAAAAGAGCGTTCTCATCAATTAACCCCCCTCGTGCAGTATTCACGATCATCACTCCCTTCTTCATAATCTCAACTTGCTCTTTCTTTATGAGCCCGGAAGTTTCCTTCGTCTTTGGAACATGTAGAGTGATGATATCCGACTCTTTTAGGAGGGTCTGAAGATCAACGAGCTTTGCACCGATCTGCTGTGCTCTCTCTGGAGGAATATAAGGATCGAATGCGAGGACATTCATTTCAAGAGCTTTGCATCTCTTAGCAACCTCGAATCCTACTCTACCAAGTCCGATCACTCCCACTGTTTTTCCTCGAAGCTCAACTCCGGTGAACTTCTTCCTGTCCCACTTCTTCTCTTTCATCGAAAGATAAGCTTGAGGTATTTTTCTCGCCAATGCCGAAATCAAAGCTATTGTGTGCTCAGCAGTTGAGATCGTGTTTCCTCCTGGAGCATTGACGACTATAATACCCTTCTGACTTGCGGTTTCAAGATCTATATTGTCTACACCAACTCCAGCTCTTCCGATGATCTTGAGGTTCTTTGCTTTCTCTATTATGTCCTTATCTACCTTAATCTGGCTCCTAACAATTAAAGCTTCGTAATCCTGGACTATTTTCAAGATCTCTTCCTTCTTAAGTCCCGTTTTTACGTCTACTTGAAGACCTTCTTTTCTCATTAGCTCCACAGCTTCATTGCTGATGTCTTCTGCAACGAGCACTTTCATGGCTTGCACTCTAACATCGGATATAAAAACTATGCGATTTCTACCCAAAAACACTTAAAGGATTAAATATTCTTTAAAATTTTACCTTGAATTCAGCAAAAATTTTATCTCATAATTCATAAAGCATCTCAATAGCTCTTCGAACGATCTCAAGGCAGATCTTCGCATTCTCTCTTGCTCTCTTTATAATAACTTCGTAGTTCACTTCCTCCCCTCTAATTCCATGGGCGTAGTTGTCCATTGTGCAGATCACCGCATATTTAATTCCGAGTTCCTTTGCAACTGTTGCCTCACTGCCAGCAGTCATTCCAACACAGTCGGCGAAGTTTTTGATCATGGCTATCTCTGCTCTTGTCTCAAGCCTTGGTCCGCGAGTCTGAAAGTAAACTCCTCTATCGATCACCGGCAAACTCGATACTTTTTTTGCAGTCTCTATAAGAGCTCTTCGAATGGACTCATCGAATCCAGGCGTGATGTAAACCAAAGAGTCATTAAAAACTGTTGTAGAACTGAAGAAATCTATGTAGTCTTGCGGAATTATCAAAGCGGGAATTTCTATGTTCTCTTTAAGACAACCCGCAGACCCAAGACCGATCACTTTCTCGACTCCTAGAGATTTAAAAGCATAGAAATTTGCCTGATGGTTTATCATATGCGGAGGTTTGTTCTTCTTTCTACCATGTCTTTGTATAACCGCTATATTAATTCCATTCAAATTCCCCAGATCGATCTCTGCTATTCCAAAAGGAGTTTTTACCTCGATCTCCTTTCGTTCTGCTAAAAATTCGTTCTCAAGCAATAGAGTTCCACCAATAACGCCTATCATCTTCTCAACCTCCAGTAAATTCTGTCCGCTTCCTCAAATTTTTCAACAAGTTTTCTCTTCTCCAAAATATAGAGGATCTCCTTTAGTCTTGAAGGTTGAGCGATCTCGAGATTCAAAGGATCTAACTTGAATTCTGAAAACATGGCATTTTTTATTCCCCAGTAATCTTGCTCACACTTCTCAAGAGTGCTCAAAATAATTGCAGACAGATCTTCAACAAAATTCCAGGGAAAGATCACCCAAACGTCTTCTGAGATATATTCGCCAAGATAATCCGGAATGAATTCTGAAGCTTGAAGCATTAAAAGTGCACAAGTCTTAATTTCATTGGCTTTAACATTCTCAATTACTTTCTTGATCGTTTTTCCTGTGTTTATGAAATCATCTACAATCAAAATACTTCTTGCAGAAACCTCCTCTTTCCGCTTTAAGTCAAAACTAATCGCTTCTACTCCAAGATAATCGCTCAAAATCATAGAAGCAAACCAGCCACCTTTTGCAACTGCGACGATCTTCTCTGGTCTGAAGGAGTCCTCAAGGATCTGCATTGCAACTTTTCTGCAAAGCATCTCAGCATAGTCCCAGTTTACAACCACATAACGATTCATTCAACCACCATTAAAGCTCAGCTTTCCGAGCCTATCTCCAAGGTAAACTGCGACATTACAGGGCATTGGCTTTAAATTCACCTTCTTTTGGAACTCTGTCTGCGATTGCCAAGTAGAGGAGTTCACAAGAAAAACACCTCTGTAAAAGCCAACTCCGAATGTATGAACATGACCGCTATGTATCACATCTGGAATCTCTTCAATTACGAGGTGATCCTCCCTATCGGGTGCTATTGGGCTTCTACCGCCATAGAGAGGGCAAAGATGGCGTCTTTTTAAAAGCTCTTCCATACCCTTATGGGGTGCGTCGTAGTTCAGTCTTGGGATCCTTGTCACAATGTCGTCCAAGCTCCTTCCATGGTATACGAGAACCTTAACACCGTTCAAATCCAAAAGAGCAGGATTTCCTATGTTCATTACATTCTTTGGAAACAAGCTCTCAAATTCCTTCGGCAGAGGTGGTTGTGGCTCCGCTTGACGAACCGCATCGTGATTTCCCGGAGCAACTATGAGTTGCAGATCTTTTCTTATTCCATCCAAATGCTCCGCAGCAAACTCATATTGTTGATAGATATCGATTATAGAAAGTTCCTTTTCTTGTTCTGGATAGACTCCAACTCCATCTACTACGTCGCCAGCAAGTATTACATATCTCACCTTCTCAGCAATTTTATTCAGTTTCTCGTCCGGGCTCTCGCAGTTTAGCCAAGAAACGAATTTTTTCCAATTGTCTTCAAGAAAATCCTTGCTTCCAAAGTGTGTGTCAGAAATGAAAACGATTCCAAAGTCGATCTGCTTTCTGTCTCCATTGACTGGGACATCTGGAAAAATTATTCTATCAGCAAGAATTGAACTACCTCTCAGTGTTCCTGTAACTCCAATAACCTCATCACCAAGTAATTCTCTCGCAATTTCAATGTTTTTTCCGTCTGCAATGCAATTAATAGTCCCAGTTTGATCCTCAAGTTCTACTATGAAGTAATCTTTTCGTTCGAACACATTAGAAACGATTCCAATAACACTAACATTTTCCCCTTTAAACCTACCCAGATTCTTTATCTGAGTTGGCTGAATTCTGTTCTTCAGAATTTTCGAGATCTTTTCAAGACGGGAGTTGAAATACGCTACAAAATCTTCAACCTTTCCCTCCACAATTGAACTTCGAACTTCCTTCAATATTCTGACTTTTTCTTCTCTTATTTCTTTAATGACTTGCTTTTTGGTTTCTATTTGAGTGGACTTCCTTACAATGTTAATAACACTCAATACTTCTTCCTCACCAATTATAAACTTGTTTTTCGAGATCTTACAGACTTCTTCAATTACCGCTTCAGGATCTTCGGAGGAGCAGATGAGCTTAGCAGCTTCTGGACTTATGTTGTAACCCCTTACGAGAAACTTTTTTGCAACGGTAACTGCATCGATATTTTTAACTACTCTCTGCCCTCCTCCATTCATGGAAAAAGATAAGGTTATTGAGTTCATAAAGGATTTGGTCTCCACAGTGACAATCGTTGCTGTTATAATATTAGGTGGAATTGCTCTTACAGGTTCCTGGCCATTCATGGTTGCGGTTGAGTCTGGAAGCATGGAACCGAATCTTATGCCGGGCGATGTGGTTATACTGATGCATCCAAGCAGAGTTGGGTTAACGACTTGGGAAGAGGGAAAGGAAATAGGATACATGAGCTTTGGAAATTATGGAGATGTGATCGTTTACTATCCAAACGGCTACGGCAAGGCGATAATACATAGAGCGATTGCTTATGTAAATGCTTCAGAGAACATTCCAGTTCTGAGCAAAGGCACGCTATCACCTACAGATGAGGTTGCAGGCGTCAGTGGATATATAACGCAAGGAGATGCAAATAGAATTCCGGATCAGTTAGCGGTGATCCGTTCTCCAAGTGGAGGAGAGAAGATCTTGCCGGTCCAAGAAAATTGGGTTGTAGGCGTTGCAAAATTTAGAATACCCCTGGTAGGCTATCTAAGACTATTGATCCCCATATAAAGCACGAACTTTTACGAACATTGGTCCGCGAACGTCTATTTTTCCACCTTTCCAAACTATGTAGTTTCTTACATTGTCCTGAATGCTCAAATTTACGCTTGAAAGCCCTTCGACGTTTCTAACTCTAACAAGAATGTTCTCTTTTCCTCTTAACGCTGACTCCTCGATCTTGCTTGCGCAGAGAAGTGAGAAGGCATCGATGTATCTTACTCCACATCTAACACCCTCTTCGAATAGCTTTCTGAATTCCTCTGTCTCAGGAACTCCGTAAATGCTACCGTTGTGAACGACGATCTCATTTGCAAAAGCGGGTCCGCAGAGCTTTGAATTTGCTTCATTCTCCTCTAGATATACCTTTACCTTTTTTCCATACAATTCGCCTTCAAAGGCAAGAAAACTGCATGGACTGTCAGCATTTGCGTTCTTCTCTGCAGTTTCAACAATTTTTCGTGCAATTTCAAAGCCAATAGCAGTTCTCGGAACTTCTTTTATTTTTATAGCTCTCGCAATTTCCAGATCGCTCAGTTTTATCTCTCCATAGAATTGCGGATAAACGAGCTTTCTTACATCTTCGTAGCCAAACAAGATCATTGCAAGTCTTTCAACGCCAAGCCCAAGGTTCATGACTGGGTAATCGATGTCATATTCAGCCAGAGCTGTTGGGGAGTATACACCAAAAGTAGCAATTTCTACCCAGCCATCGCTATACTTCGTCTTTGAGCCAACAAGCTTTGGATAAAAAGCGTAAACCTCTGTTTGTGTTGATGGAATATAATACTTGCTTCTCTTCTCGTCCGGTTTGAATTTGAATTTCTCAAAGCCAAATTGTTTCAGCAAAGCTTCAGCCACGGCTTTTCCATCATCAACACTCACATCCTCATCAAGCAAAACACAGCTTGCTGAGAAGTAGCTATAAAGCCTCGTAGCATCCTCTCCTTGTTCTTTTCTAAAGCATCTATCAACGCTGAAAAGCTTTATTGGTAAAGGTAGCTTGTCAGCAAGCTCGCTTAGAGTTATGAACCAGCCAGTAGTCATATGACTTCTTAGTGTTAATTTGCTTGGCTCTGGCTTTAATTCCTTGAATTCTGGAAAGATCTCGTCGATGATCTTTATTGCAGTCAAATCATCCACTCCAAGGACTTTCGCAACCTCGTAGCTTAGATCATCGCCGTCGAGTTTTCCCTTTTTATAAGTATGAAATACTTTCCTCAACTCCTCCTCATTAACTTCTTTTCCTATAATATTCCTTATTTTTTCAATTCTATCCAGTGAAATCCCAACATTTGGCTTTGGAAGAGAAGCTAAATAAAAACAGCGATCGAGGACAGCTAAAGCTTCTTTTCCAAATTGCTTTCGAACGTGAACATCTTCAACGATCAAAGGATTTACAACTTCCCTAAATCCCATTTTTAAATAGGCTTCTCTGAGCATTCCAATAGTTTTAAAAAGCGGATGCTCTTCGCCATAAGAATAACCTATTCTGGGATAGCTCTTATTTGGATCCTGAATTTTTATGATCTCCATTCCACTAAGCCAAGCTTTTTCAAAGTCCTTATCAGCGAGTTCTTTGAACTTTCTTGCGTTGAATTTCATGCTCACTCTTGGCGGTAAAGTTATTTATCTTTGTCGTAATTCCTACCGTGCTCAAAAGAGAAAAGGAGAGAGAGAAGGAAATTGCAATGGATAGGATAGTTTATCTCATAGAAAGAGCCGAAAAGTTCAAGAATATAGATTATGAGCTGTCTCGTAGATATATTGAGCTTGCAAGGAAAATTGGGATGAAATACCGGGTTAGGATGCCTAAGAAGTTCAAACTTTATTTTTGTAAGAAATGTCTTTATCCTTACAAAGCTGGAAAATTTCGAGTTAGGATTAATAAATCCACTGTGATCATCACCTGTCTAAACTGCATGCATGTAAGAAGATTTCAGCTGAGGGATCGAAATGTTCGAAGAACTCGAAAAGATCTGCAAGGTTTATCGGATTGAGAGCTACGCTTATGACGAGACTCCAAAACCAGTAGCCCCAGAACCAGAGGAATTCGTTGTTGTTAAGCCAGAAAATGCGTTGGAGGTTTCAAAAATTCTCAAGTTTGCGAATGAACGGAAAATTCCTGTTTTCATAAGAGGAGGTGGCACTGGGCTAAGCGGTGGAGCGGTGCCGACAAGAAAAGGAATCGTGATCTCAACGGAGAAAATGAAGGGGATTGAGATCGACATCGGAAACAAGGTTGCAATTTGTGAATGTGGAGTAACACTTGAAGAGCTTTCAAGAACTGCTGAGAGACACGGACTAAGCTTCCCACCACGTCCAGGAGCTGAGAATGCTACAGTTGGAGGGATGATTGCAACGAATGCTGGTGGTGTAAGAGCTTTGAAGTTTGGAGTAATGAGAAACTACGTTCTTGGAATTGAAGCAGTGCTTTCTGACGGGAGAATACTAAACTTTGGTGGAAAAACCCTAAAGAATTCTTCTGGCTACCCTCTACTTCATTTGATAATTGGAAGTGAAGGGACGCTTGCGGTGATTACAAAGGCAATCATAAGGCTTTTACCTCCACTTAAAGACATGTCAATGCTCGCAATACCTTTTAAAAGGGTAGAAGATGCCCTGAATTTTGGAATGAAAGCTTCTCTGCACACTACCCCAATGGCACTTGAATACATGGAAAAAAAGGCAATTGAGATCGGTGAAAAATTCAGTGGGAAGAGATGGGTTAGTAGAGAAGGAGAAGCCCATATAATGGCTATTCTCGAAAGAAAAGAAGAAGCTGAAGAAATAGCAGAGATTGCGTTGAATTTCAATCCCATCGATGTTTTTATTTTAAGTCCTAGAGAGCAAAAAGACTTGCTTGAGTTCCGTGGAAAACTCTATGTTAGCTTAAAGGACAAGATCATCGAGATACTCGACGTATGCATTCCTCCAGCAGAGATCGCAAGGTATTTGCAGAAAAGCAATGAAATTGCAGAGAGTTATGGAATAGAACTGATCACCTACGGACACTTAGGCGATGGAAATCTCCACCAACATCCTTTGATCTATGATGGTTGGGAAGAGGACTATCCAAAGTTTAGAAAAGAGCTCTTAAAGCTTGCTGTAGAATCTGGCGGAGTTATAAGCGGTGAGCATGGAATTGGTGTGCTTAAGAGAGAGGAATTAAAGGAATTTTATCCTGAACAGTTCAGTTTAATGCAGGAAATAAAGAAGATCTTCGATCCAAACTGCATTTTGAATCCAGACAGGATCTTCTAAGGCTCCACAATAGTTCCAATTTTTTCTCCTCGGAGCACTTTTAGGATGTTCTCTGGCTCTCCTTTGAAAACGATCGTCTTGATCTTACTTCTTTCTATTATTTTTGCAGAAAGCAGATCGATCACAACATTTGCTCCCGCCTCCATTGAAGAGCTTGCAACAAGCTTCACGAGTTCTGCTGAGCTGATCTTATCGAATTTTTTTGCATTGGGATTCTTTTTTGGATCTTCAGAATATATTCCGTCTACAGAAGTTGCATTTAAGAAGAAGTCAGCACTCACAAACTCTGCAAGTAGTGCAGAAGTTGCGTCAGTTGTGTGTCCGGGGAAAGTCCCACCCATTACTACAGCTTTGTAATTCTTGCTCAGCTCCTCAGCTTCTATGAAGGTCTCTGGAATTCTCCTTGCTGAATTTTTCATTGCAAAGGCTAAAAGCATTGCATTTATTCTCGTGACCGCTATTCCAAGATAGTCGCACATCGTCTCGTTTGCTCCAACTTCTCTCGCTTTTCTTATGAATTCTCTTGCAATTTTGCCACCACCAACAACAACAAAAAGCTTATTTTTTTCTGAGATCTGATCGAGAACTTCGGCAAAACTCCTAATTCTATTTGCATCACCTTCAAAAATTGAACCGCCAAGAGAGAGAACGATCCGCATGAAAAAATTCAACTCTATCTAATCTTATATTTTTTGCCTCACCACTCTGGATTGGATAGGAATTTATAACTTGGCGAGGTTATAATTACGTGGAACTCACGAGAGATATTGCGGAAGAGCTTAAGAGCTCCTACATAGACTATGCAATGAGCGTTATTGTTGGAAGAGCTCTACCAGATATTCGAGATGGGCTAAAGCCTGTGCAGAGAAGGATCTTGTATGTGATGTTTGAAATGGGGTTAAGGAGCGACAAACAGTTCAGAAAGTGTGCAAGAATAGTTGGAGAAGTTCTCGGTAAATTCCATCCTCATGGTGATACAGCGGTTTACGATGCACTTGTTCGACTTGCCCAAGATTTCACAATGCGTTATCCACTAATTGAAGGACAGGGGAACTTTGGAAGCATCGATGGTGACTCGCCAGCAGCGATGAGATACACCGAAGCGAGACTTTCAAAGATCGCGGAGGAGATGCTTGCAGATATAGAAAAAGAGACCGTCGAATTTGTGCCGAACTTCGATGCAACCTTACAAGAACCAGTCGTTTTGCCATCTAAGATACCAAATCTGCTCGTTAATGGTTCAAGCGGTATTGCAGTTGGAATGGCTACAAATATTCCTCCGCACAATCTTTCAGAAGTTTGCTCTGCGATCGTTTACTATATCCAGAACCCACAGGCAACGCTTGAAGAACTCATGCAGTTCATAAAAGGTCCAGACTTCCCGACTGGTGGGCAAATCGTTGGAACTGAAGGGATCACTGAGGCATACAGAACTGGCAGAGGGAGAATAACAATTCGTGGTAAAGCGGAGATCGAGGAGGATCGAATCATCATTAGGGAGATTCCCTATATGGTTAACAAGTCGAGACTCGTTGAGAGCATTGCAGAAGTTGCAAAGGAGATCGATGAGATCAGAACAATAAGAGACGAATCCGATCGAGAAGGAATAAGAATTGTCGTCGAGCTTAAAGAAGACTCGAATCCAGAAAATGTCCTTAGGAAGCTTTATATGAGCACAAATCTCGAAACAACTTTTGGAATCACTCTATTAGCTCTCGTTGGGAAAGAACCAAGGGTTCTTAGTCTTACAGAGATGATCTCAGAGTTCGTAAACCATCGAAGGGAGATCTTGAGAAGAAAGATCACCTATGAGCTGAAGAAAGCTAACGAAAGGCTCCATATCGTAGAGGGTCTGAAGAAGGTAATAGAGGATATTGACAACGCAATAGCGATTATAAAGTCTTCTAAGTCTCCCTCGGAAGCTAAAAAGTCTTTGATTGAGAGATATAGTATTACAGAAGTTCAAGCGGATGCGGTTTTGCAAATGAGGCTTCAAAAATTAACGAGCTTGGAAGTTCAGTCCCTGATCGAAGAGTATTCCTCCTTGAAGAGAGCGGTTGCGGAATACGAATCAATTCTTGCAGAACCAAAGAAGTTGGACGAGCTCTTGGTGGCTGAATTAAATGAGATAAAGGAGAAATACGGAGATCCAAGAAGAACGGAGATCATTTCAAAAGTTGAAAAGTTTGTAATCTCTGAGGAGACGCTTGTAGTGGTTACATCCGAAGGCTTTGCAAAAAGAATGTCGTCAAATGCATTCAAAAAACAAGAAAGGGGCGGAGTTGGTGTCATTGGCATGCAATTGAAAGATGATGACATTGTGTTTTTCAATGTCTGTAGATCTGACGAGAAACTTTTGATCTTCACAGACAAAGGAAACGCATTCTGGATCGATCTTGAAGAAATTCCGAAGATGGACAGAACCGCTAATGGGGTCTCTTTGAAGAAGACAATACGGCTTGAAGACGAAAAAGTCGTCTCTGCTATCAATGTAAGATCTTTTGATGATGGCGAGGTTCTTATTCTTTCGCCAAATGCATACATAAAGAGAGTTCCATTGAAAGAGTTTGAAAATGCCAAGAGAGCAGGAATAAGGGCTTCTAGTGAGAATATCGCTTTTGCAACGATCCTCAAGGGCAAAGACATAGTAATGGCAACAAGTGAGGGTCATATTTTAAGAGTTGACGCCAATGATATTCCGGTGTATTCGAGGAACTCCAGAGGGGTTATCGCTATGCGTCCAAGAGGGGAAGATCGAATCACTTGGATCACTTCCGGAAGTGAAAACAAGCTTTTGCTCCTAACTGAAAAGGGATACGGAAAGAAATGTGAAATTTCGAAGTTTAGAAAGCTACATCGCGGATCTAAGGGAGTGATAGGATACAAAATAAGTGAAAAAACAGGAAAATTAGTCTTAGCGGAGCTTTGCGAGAAAGGAGAATTGTTTTTAATGAGCAGAGACGGATATTGCATAAGAGTTGACTTGGATGAAATTCCGATTCAAGGAAGAGCTTCTTCTGGAGTAATAGTAAGCAGAAAAGGTGTTTGGAGAGGTTTCGTTTATAAAGAACCACTCATTTGAAATATTTCTTTTTTCCAAAAATCTATTTAAGTTTGCTAAACAATTGGAGTTATGCTTGTTGCAGACATAAGCATAGTCCCGATAGGTGTTGGGGAAAGCGTTTCGAAGTTTGTTAAGAGAGCTGTTGAAGAACTAAAAAATACTGGGCTAAGGGTAGAAGTCACTGCTATGAGCACGATAGTTGAGGCTGAAAATGCAGAGAAACTATTCCATGCGGTTCAAAAGGCAAGAGAGGCAGTTTTCGAGATGGGAGCAAAGAGAGTTTACACTATAATTCGAATAGACGAAAGAAGAGACAAAGAGCTCAGCATTGAAGGAAAAAAGTCCGCAGTTCATTGATCCATTAAATCATTTCACTCACTCTTCGAGTCTCCCTTTTATGTCTACTCTTTCTTTATCTTCACATCACAACCAAACCACAGATCTTTGCCTACTCACTTGAACATTCTGATAAAAAAATTAGAATACTTATATTATAAATATTTAAAAAATAGTAAAAATTTAGATTAAATATTATATGTATAATATTTTGAAATTCAATTTAATTTTTAAATTATAGTATTATATTATATCAAAATATTAGTTAGTTCACTCTAAATATAAAATGTAAAATAAATTTTAATTCTAAATAGAATTATTACAAGTTTTATGTAATAGATGACTTTAGGTTACCCTAAAATTCTCAAGTTTGGGGAATCAGTTATTCCAAAATTTATGTGAATAAAGGCATTGTCGCGAAAATATGGCTGGTTAACTGCAAAAAGTAGCGGGTTTCAGTGCTCCGAGCTTGGTCGAATGGAAGATCTATTACATATTTTTTGTAATAAAAATTTTTAGAAACTTTAATATTTAGAAATTTAATTTGATTATATATTATCAAAATAAAATTTTATTTTTAAATACTAAATTTCAATTAAAAGTTTAAAAATTAATTATTATGAGATAGAGTATTAGATTTAAAAGTTTAAATTAGTTTATTTTAGTATTTTAATTTATATAATCCAAAATTAATTTAGCCTGAATGTTGGTAACTCGTTCGTGAGTTTGTAAGTAGGGAGGATTTTTAGAGTACCAAACCCCCAAAAGATTCTGAGCTGAATTTTACCAAAAACTCAAAAAGTGAGTTTTAAAAATAAACGATCTTTGAGCTTTAGAATCCGAGGAAGAATATCAGGACGTAGTAAATGCCCATCAGAACTAAACCCAGTGGAACTCCGACCCTTGCCCACTCGCTCGAAGTTATCTTCATCCTCGCAGCTGAAACTATGTTCGGGATGTTGCCCGGGATCAGCATACCGCCCGCTATCAGCAGAGCCATAAGAGCACTCTGGATCTGGGTGAGTGTGAGAACTGGACCGATTTCTGCAGCGGTCAAAGTAGCATTGTCAAGCACTGCAGAGACTATGTTAACCCAGTATAGGATTTCTGGAGGTATCTTTGAAATATACCAGACTATAAGTGGAGTAAACCCACCACCAAGCAGAATGAGTGCTGCGACAAATGTATAAACCTTCACAGCTCTTATTACCACCGCTCTAAGCGTTTCGGTGTATTCTGGAATGCCAACATTCTCGATGCTTTGTTTTCCAACTCTAAAAGCTGCGAATATTCCGAGGGCTAAAACCGCCGGAATTACGTAGTGTGCAAGTATGTTGAATAAGAAGAAGAAATCCGCATGATAAGGTTCGCCGGCAAGCTTTTTCACTGCAATGGTTGAGAGTGGTTCACCAACTGGCGTTAGTGCTGCGCCAAGACCGACTGCAAAACAGGCTATTACTATGAACTCCACTTTTTTCTTCCTTTCCAATGGCATTACGAGAGCTATTTCAGCGAGAAGCACTGCACAGACTATAACCGAGATGAGACTTGAAGCCAAACCAAAAAGAACGACGAAGATTAAAGCAAAGGTTCTAACACCGATCTTCTTCATCATACCTACGAGTGCTGAGTATATTGGCTTGTTGAAATAGTGTATTATCAGTCCAACGATCAAAACAACTTGGAATATACCTATGGGGATTCCATATACCTCCGTGATCTTCACTGGAGCTTCAATAGCCTCAATAACGAGATTCATGCTCCAAAGACCACTGATTGTCACTGCAATTATGCCCATCACCAGAAAGAATGGTTCAAGGTTTTCTTCGACCTTTTTCACTCTAAAAGGCAGTATTAGAACAAGAGCAAGAATTATGCCAAGCCCAATTGCGATCAATAGATTCGGTTCTTCAGAAATCGTCATTTCGACACTAGCCATGGTTTTCCGTTAAACAGTGATTTTAAAAGCTTTTCTAAATTGGACATTCATAATGCTTTTTTGAATTGGAATTCTTTCCAATTTTTTGCTCTTAATGTTTCAAAATTACTCTCATCCTTTTCAACTGGGAAAAGAATCGTTAAAATTTGGGATAAGGGAGAATATGAGATCTTGAAAAAGAATGAGAAAGAAATAAAGTTTAAAGTTGATGGACAAAAGCTGAAGTGCGTATATGTTCTTCTAAAATTCAAAAAAGCTGGTGAAGATTCTTGGCTTTTGATGAAACTCTCAGAATAGTGAAAGTTTTTAATATCCTGAAATTAGTTAAAACGTGAAAAAAGGCTTTTTGATCGCAATCGAAGGTATTGATGGATCTGGGAAATCTGTAATTGCAAATGAGCTTGTAAAGTTTTTATCAAGCCTCGGACATGATGCAATTCTTCTAAAAGAGCCATCAGATAGCATTTACGGACAGAAAATAAAGAAAGCTGAAGAAAGACTTCCGCCTGAAGAAGAGTTGAGACTTTTTTTATTAGACAGAGAATTGGATGTAAAGGAGAGAATACTTCCTGCTCTTGAAAAAGGAAAAATAGTTGTGATGGATCGTTATTATTACTCAAACGTTGCTTATCAGTCTGTGAGAGGGATAGAAGCTAAAAAAATTTTAGAATTAAATGAGAAAATTGCTCCAAAGCCCGATCTTGTTATAATTCTGGATCTCTCAGCAGAGAGTGCAATTAAAAGAATCTTACTCAGAGGTAAGTTAACGGTTTTTGAAAGCAAAGAAGATCTCGAAAAAGTTAGAGAGAATTTTTTAAAAATGGCTGATGAAAAATCAATTGTAATAAATGCAGAAAAACCACTCGAAGATGTGAAAAAAGAAGTGTTTGAAATCGTAAAAAAATCATTGAATTCTTATTATCTTAGTAGGAGTTAATATTACGTCCGCTTTCACATCATGTGCCTCTGAAAGGTAGCTTAGATCGCTAAATACCTGAAGATCGTGCGCTACTACAACGAAAAGCGCTTTATCCGCTAAAACTTCTTCTTTTTTAAGGATCTCGAATTCTTTGTCTCCAAAACCAGTGCCTTTTCCGATCCTATTTCCATGAAGATCTACCGCTACACAACCTTGGGAAAAGATCCCGACTTTTCTCTTCAGTTCATTAAAATTTGCAACTTTTCCAAGCTTTAGCTTTTCTATTGTCGGTTTAACTTTTTCTTTTAAAACCACAAAACCCTCCATTCTTGGTAGAACAGCAAGCAGCGTCTTTCCATCTTCAAGAACTATTTCTCGAAGTCGTAAAAGCACTGAGTCAGGTGCAGAAAAAACTAAGTCCGTATTACGATATTCCTCGAGTTCTCTTATTTTCTCACAAGCTTTCTTTGCACCTCTAAAATTCGGAATTCTTCCATATGGTCTTGGAAAGTCACAAAAAGGCTCAATTTTCTTCCAAACGTATTGTCTCACTTCTTCCTTACTTTTGAACCTCAAGTAAAACCCTTATGAGATCCTTGTCTTTTACCATACCTGATACTCTATTTGAAGAATCCAACACCGGAATGCAATCAAGATCGTTGCTTATCATTTTCTTTGCGCACTTTGATGCGTTCGTCTGTGGATAAACGAAATCCGGAGGCTTCATAAACTTTTTTACTGGATCCTTAGGCAGTTTAACAACGCTAACCTCGAAGTATTTTACAGATAGATCTCTCATTCCATCCCAGCTCCACTTGTCGTCAGTATCACTTGAGGAGGAATTGGTTGACTGAATTATGTAGTCCTCAATTAGCGCCTCACTCAGCATGATCTTTTCATCTATTATTCCAACAAGTTCCTCATTTACATTCAAAACACCGCAGATCTCCGCATTTCCAAGTCGCATTATCTCTCCAACTACCTTAAGTGGTGTTTCTTCCCATACACAGAGAATCTGTGGGTTAACGTATTTTTTCACAGGAATTTCAAGATTCAATTCAGCTATTTTCTTAATTATGTCTCTAACTGTGATTATACCCGCAAGTCTCTCTCCATCGACAACTGGCAATCTTCGGAATGGAGTTGAAGTTAGTATCTCTACTATTTTCTTTACACTATCATCCACACTCACAGTAACCGGATTGGGAGTCATTAAGAGCGCTACTTGATCTTCTTCGATTTTTCTGAGAATATCTTTTCTGGTTATAATACCAGCTATTTTTCCATCCTTCAATACAGGAACTGCAGAAATACCATAACCTTTGAAAAGTTGCAATACAGTCTCTCTTGTGCTTGGCACTGTTGCAAAAATTACGTTTGGATTCATTATCTCGACTGCCTTCATTGTTGCGTTTAACCTTATTTCTGCTAATTAATCTTTCTGTTTCGAGAAGAAAATTTTTAGAAAAGAATCAAAAAGATTAATTTAAAAAATCAACTCTAAATTCTCTTTCTAATAACGATTTTCTGTCCTATGATCATCGTGCTTGGTATAAGGACAGTGTTGGAATCAGATTTTCTTTCAACCTTGGTGAAAAGCGCTCCAATTTCTTTAACCATAACATCACTTTCACCAGCGAGATCTACGTTGTCCCCAATATTAAAAGGTCTTGCAAGCAATAAGAACATACCTGCAATTGCCTGTCCAAGCACTTGCTGAGTCGCAAAGCCGACAACTAAGCCAATAAAGCCACCCAAAGCTACGCCAGCAGTCCCACCAGCAACACCGCCAGCTATTGCAGCGAACAAGCCCCCGAGTCCAAGGATCTTTATCATGTTCTTTATAGCTGAAGCACTCGAAATTCCGTATTTTGGCTCAGTTATGGCATAGAAGAGAGATGCAATCGAAGATATGATCAGCCAACCAATTATAAGGGCAACGATCACAAATATATAAGGTGCGAAGTCTACAAGCATTGCCAGACTACGCAGTGCAGGATATTTCGCTATTGTATCTGGTATAAAGTAATAAAAGACCCAATTTAGAATTCCAAGCACCGCAACTGCAATTACAACGTAGATCACAAGCCTTGTTAACGCTCCACCAAAAGTGTCCTTCTCAGCCATATGAAACAGACTACTCTTTATTATATATATTTTTTCTGTTAAACCGCTTATAACATTGAGTTCACACAACAAATATAGCGGGCTTTCCTGGAATTGCTAAGCGTTTTCTCTCCAATGGGATCTTGCTTGAGTCTAAGGAAACTTTAAGCTGAAGTTCTCGTTCAAGAAATTCGATGCTGTC
>JANXDJ010000025.1 GCA_025059545.1 Archaeoglobaceae archaeon | reverse complement strand
AGTGGAGTCGAGAACGTAGATTCGCACAAGGGTTGTTGTATTAGAAGGATAAAAAATTTTCTTATCCGTAGATGCCATCAAAGAAAAATTTAATAAATCTTAAAAAACCATTTAATGTGCAATTCAAGCAAACAAAGCTAAATCAAGAAGAGGAGGAAAAGAAAGTGAATATTCTTTTTAGAAACTCTGTTCCTGAAATTCCGAGCACAACTTTTGCGACTTTTGCCATCTACAAGTATCCCGCTAAGTTCATCCCACAAGTAATCGCTTATATTCTAAAGAAGTATGCAAATCCCGGAATGAGGGTTTTCGATCCTTTTGCTGGTTATGGCACCACAGGTGTTGTTTCAAGAGTTTATGGCTTTGATTACGAACTTTGGGATCTAAATCCTATTCTCGAAATTCTCCACGATACTTCAATTTCTAAACCTATCGAAATGAATCTCTATGATCTCATCTCGGAAATTAAAAAATCTTCTGAAGAATTCTTGCCAAAATGGTCAAATTTAGAATATTGGTTCCCGGAGGAATTTTTAGATCTGTTATCTAAGAGTTGGGGATATGCTCACAGCATTGAAACTGATCAGAAATATGCTCTGCTCATTCCTTTGATGAAAGTAACAAAATACTTTTCCTATGTGGATGAGAAAGTTCATAAGCTTTACAAGTCCAAATACTCAAAAAATAAAATATCAGGGCTTTTGAAAATTAATTGGAAGGAAAAGTTCTACAATATGCTTGAAGAAGAGATTAGAATTTTACTAAAAAAGATCGTGGAATATAATAGAATGAAGCCTAAGGATGTGGATTGCAGAATTCTGTCAGGAATAGATACACTGGAAACACAATTAGAAAGAGATGCAGAACTTTTGATAACCTCTCCCCCCTATCTACAAGCTCAGGAATATATAAGATCGACAAAACTCGAACTTTTTTGGCTCGGGCATAGTGAGAAGACCATTCGTGAGTTAAGCAAAAAGGAGATCCCATATCGAGAGGTTAGAAAAATAGAAATTCTATCTCCGACATTTTACAAATTCCGAGATAGAATAAAAGAGGAACATTTGTTAAAATTATACGATCGATACTTTAATGCAATTCTTGGAGCATTTGAAAGACTTGGTGAGAAAATAAATGAAAGAATGTGCATCTTCGTTGGACAAGCAAAAGTCAGAGCTATGAGAATTCCAATCGATGAAATAATCATTGAGCAACTTCAAGAATATGGGTGGAAACACGAGATAACCTATGTGGATCAAATAGTAACAAGAGTAATGTTTGACTCAGAGATTAATCCCGCTTCTGGAATAGAAGATAGCAGAATGGAAACAGAGCACTTAGTTGTTTTAAAGAGGTCGAAATGATGGGAATCAATACTGAAAATCTCAAAAATTGGATATATGAAAAATTAATACCAAACACCCTACTTTTAAAGCTCGATGACGTCGAAGTGGTAAGATTACTTCTATTCTGTAGAGATATCCTCAATGCATCAGATTTGGTCAGTATAAAAACCTCGCCAACACTTGCGGGAATGGAGAAAAGAGGATTGGAAAGAATTTCTAAAGATATTGAAATAAGTCTCTAAAAATCTATCTTTGAAAAAATCCCTTTCTTTTTCGTCAACCTTCTACTACCGCAAAATGGGCAGTATAAATTCGGAATATGCAATGGAGCGGAATAGCTTGTTGTTCTCTTCACATCTAAATCGAACTCCGAGCCGCATCTTGCACAGTAGATATTCTCTATTCTTGCCATAAAAAAAATTAGTTCTGAACTTTAAATCTTTTCTCCAGAATTGCGGTTAGGAAGAAAGCTGTGAAGGAGATTAGAAGAACCCATACGCTTACTGGAATTCCAAAGGTCGCCTTTGTGTAGAGCATTACTATAGCTGTAGAGAATCCCGCAATGAGCGTTACATTCGCAGAAATTCTACCACCAATGTTGTAATGGAAAATCCCTAAAAATAGCGGAAGCTGACATA
The DNA here is from genome assembly GCA_025059545.1 of Archaeoglobaceae archaeon. The sequence goes on along the minus strand of JANXDJ010000025.1, from coordinate 16,036 downwards.
GAAGGATCGTTGAACTCATAACAGCCAAGTCAACAATATAGGCAGGTTTTTGAATTGCAAAAATTGCTACTGCTGAGGTTATTGCAACAACGAAAAGTCTACCCGCTAAAACACTTCTGTTCTTTAGCAGGTCTCTCGAGAACATCGAAGAAAGCGTTAGCACGATGGAGTTCGCAGTGGTAATAGCTGCTGCGAATATGCTCAAGCCTATTGCAATGCTAAGCCATTCGGGAATCATATTTAGGAAAGTAGGAGTAACGAGATCCCTATTTTTAACCAGTGGAAATATTCCTTCCTTTTCAAGAAGCCTTAGAATGAGTCCAAGCAAAGTTACGAGGATTGTGTAAATGAATCCAAAGACACCGAAAAGTATCACCATTCTCCTTAGGCTTTTTTCGTCTTTCGGAATGAATAATCTCTGTAATACCTGCGGATTCGTTAAAGCAAAGAAGAACCATGGCAATGTGAATGAGATGAAGGTTAAAGGTGTCCAGAAGGAATTTGGAACATACATAAGTTCTCCAAGCTTTGAAAATTCCGGAGTGCTTGGGAACATTGAAAAGGCATAGAATACTGCAATTATTGCCATTGATAGCATGAAAAGTCCAAAGACTGCATCAGTCCATGCAACACTCCTAAGTCCGCCGAGAAGAGCCCATAGAGCTATTATTATTGCTGAAAGAACTACTCCTGCTTCAAAACTCATCGCATTACCAAGCAGGAATGATATGCCTACGAATTGAATGGAAGTATATGGAATCAAGGCAATTGCAACAACAATAGCCATGATCTTTGCAGTTAATTCACCGTATCTGCTTGCAACGAGATCTCCGGGAGTTATCAAGCCTTTCTCCTTGCCCATTCTCCAAATTTTTGGAGCATAGTAGGATAGAAGCAAGAGAGTGCCAACGAGATAAAAGAGCTCAAATCCTAAAGCCCCGACGCCTGAAAGGTAAGTTAAACCAACGAGACCAACCATCATGAAGGCGGAGTAAGTGGTTGCTGCGTAAGTCAAAGCAGACACGATTCCGCTCACATTCCTGCCACCGATGTAGTAGTCCTCGTCTGTCGAGACTTTTCTTTTTGCAAAAATCGCTATGATCGTCCCGATTACTGCGTATATTAGCAGTGCATAAAGCATCAGCATGTTACCACCTCGATATGGCTATGTATACCAAATAAATTGCTGATACGAGGCTCCAATATACGTAAGTGGTCAAATCCATAGTTTTTATAAGTAAAAACGGAACGCACATCGCTAAAACCACTATTAACCCCTCTAAAGCCTTCATCGAACAATCGTTCGATATTCGGTATAAAAGTTTATCGGTTTGATTTATGTAATTCGAAAAAGTATATGAAGGATCAAAGAAGCTATTTATTGTGAACAACTCCAATTAGATCGGAAACTTTGACCTCGTTTGCCCTTAAAAAAGCTACCAAACTCTCTTTCAGACTGTAAAAGATCTTATTGCTATAATAAACCGCCGAACCTATCTGCACAGCTCTTGCGCCAGCCATCATGAACTCAAGCACATCTTCGAAAGTTGTAATCCCACCACAGCCAACTATGGGAATCTCGAGGACTTTATAAAGATCAAAAACGCATTTCAATGCAATTGGCTTTATAGCTCGCCCACTCACTCCGCCTGTTATGTTGCTAAGCACGGGTTTTCTTGAAATTATGTCAATTTTCATCCCCGGAATCGTGTTTGAAATTGCAATCGCATCTGCTCCTGCATTTTCAAGTTCCTTTGCAAGTTTGACGTATTCATGCATGGCGGAAAGCTTTGCGATCACAGGCTTTGCAGTTGCTTCTTTCATAGCCTTAACAATTTCACAGGAAAGCTCCAGATCTTTCCCAATATCCATTCCCGCTCCTTTGACGTGTGGACAGCTCAGATTTAATTCAAATGCATCTGCAATTTCAAAAATTTCTGCAAGCTTAGAAAAATCCTGAGGACTTTTTCCATAAAGACTCACGATTAAAGGACAGGCTTTATTGAAATTCTTGAGTTCTTCTGCGAAGATCTCTGCAGGAGGAGATGCCAAGCCAACAGCGTTTATCAAACCACATTTCCAATTTATAACTGTAGGATTCTTATAACCCTCTCTACCCTCAATGCCTACAGACTTTGTTACAACCGCTCCAGCTTCCTTAGCTAATTCGTTAAGAGAATAAGAGTAGCTTCCAAGAACTCCGCTTGCAAGTATAAGCGGATTTTTGAGTTTAATACCGCAAAGATCGACTTCAAGCATAGCTGAAGAGATCTCGAGAAGTTATAAGTTTGTCGATCGAGAACGAAAGATTAATATAACTCCCCATATTTGTAGCAAAAAAACGAAAAAGGAGGGATAGAAATGGCAGAGAATTCGGTGTTTGTTGGGAACAAGCCGGTTATGAATTACGTGCTCGCAGTATTGACGCAGTTCAACAGCGGTGCTTCAGAAGTTTCCGTAAAGGCTCGTGGCAGAGCGATAAGCAGAGCAGTAGATGTTGCAGAGATCGTCAGAAAAAGATTCTTGCCAGATGTTGATGTTAAGGATATAAAGATCTCAACCGAACAGGTTAGCAGTGAGCAAGGCACAGCTAATGTTTCTGCAATTGAGATCACTTTATACAGGAAGTAAATTTTTATTTTATTTTAATGATTTTTGAAATTCTCGCTTTTGGTCATCCAAATATCACTGCAAAGCATCGAACGACTTTTGAGGTCACCAAAGATCCCGAGATCTCAAAGCGTGCGGACTGCGTCATTGGTGTTATGGCGAACAAAAGCATCGCGGAGATTCCAGAAGAGCTAAAGGAGATTCTGAAGAGTGGAGCAAAGATCGAAGTTGAATTGAGCTTGCCAGATTATGGAATAAAAGACAAGATCTTTGGATTTGGAGATCCGAAATTGAGCTTTAAACATGATAAAGACATCGTGATTAGGAAAAGCAGGTTCATATGCGGAAGAACGCTGCTAATATCCGCAGATAAGTCCGCTTTGGACCTTAACAGAGAGATGATAGAACTTTTAAAAGATAAAAAAACAGAATTAATGCTTCTTCTTAAGGTTGAAAGCGAAGTAAGTGATTGCTGAAGCGATCAATCCCGGAATTACGGGGTATGTGAAGAACTTTGGATAGAAGTATACCTGCCAAACTACGCAAACAGCAACAGCGATGATCATCGAAGCTACAGCTGCTCTAGGATTCACGCTCTTTGAGTAAAGCAATGCCAAAAGCGGGATGAGAAATGCGGAGGTTATAATCGAGAAACTAACTCCAACTATACCAACAATTATGTCTGGAGGTTTTACTGCGAAAGCAATAGGGATTAAAGCTAAAATCGGCACTGCGAGCCGTGTCAATTTCAGTGCTTTCGAATCAGAAATTTTTATGAAGTTCTGAAGCAGATCTCTCACCAGAGCTGTAGCAGAGACGTGGACAAGAGAGTTTATTGTTGACATCGCTGCGGCGATTATTGCTGTCAGTAGCAAGGCATTAACGCCGACAGGAAGCATTTTCATTGCGATATAAGGCACAACTCTGTCTACATCTTTCAAAAAGGATGGGATTTCCTCCTTTGGAATAACAAGCCATCCAAAAGGACCAATGCTGAAGACGCAAATAGCAAATATGCCAATGATTATCGGAGTTAGGATCATGCCGTATCCTATAACTCTCTGATCCTTCGCTGCGATGAATCTCACCACGAGTTGTGGACTCGAAAGCTGTGCGATGCTGATTGCAAATGTTAAGCTTAGAACGAACTGCACAACCATTCCAGCATCCACAACAGGCTTTGGACCGAGCTTGCCAAACTCGAAAAGCTCTGGCTTTATCTGTGACAGTGTGTTCAAGGCTTCAAATCCGCCAAAAACAATGAAAACCGAGAAGAATAGCACAATGGCACCAAAGAACATTATAATTCCCTGAATTATGTCTGTAGTAACGACCGCTCTAAAGCCTCCAATGGCGGTATATATTGCCACGATCACCGCAGTGATGAGCAAACCTTCGACATAGCTTATTGAAAGCATAGTCTGTAGCAGATTTCCTGCTCCTTTGTATATGGAGACCATGTAGAATTCAAAGAAGAAAAGAATTATCAGAGCACAGATCATTTGAGCGCTCTTTCCAAATGATTTTCCAAACAGCTCTGGAATTGTCATGACTCCGTGTTGATCCGCTATCCTTTTCATCGGTGGTGCTATGAGAAGCCAAGCGAGAATTGCAAAGAGAATGTGGAAGAAAATAAGAAAGGCAGACCATTGAAAGCCGAGTAAGAAGCCTGTGCCACCACCGCCAAGAAATGCTGCGGTGCTAAAGTAGGTGGCAAAGAAAGAAAAACTGACCGCAAAAGCTCCGAGCTTTTTACCCGCAATGTAAAATTCTGGCAAATTTCTGGTTCTACGATACTCGTAGATCCCAATAGCTACCATCAACACTAAATAGGCTATAAAAACTTCGAGGATCATATCATTCGCCTCGCCTTCCTATAGGCTATAACAAGCCCCAAAAAGATCAGGAAAACAGAGGCTCCATAAACCGTTTCGATTATCATAACCTCACCAACCTCTTCGCTTTACCTTCAAACCTCTCAAGGCTTCCCCTACCAACAACAACAAGCTCGGGGTTAATTCCTATGAACTCTCGAAAGTCTTTTCTCAGTTTTGACAAAACCGAGTTTTCGCCTTCAAACAGGATTCTAACTTCCGAACCAACTTCGATCTTATACTGCGTAATTCCATGGCTTGCCAAAATTCTTTCAACATCGCTTGGATAAAACTTGGCTCCGCTGTGTATGATCATATCATCCGTTCTCCCCTTGATCCTTTTAAGCGTTAAATGTTCAATTCCACATTCACAACGCTCTTTTGAGACAATTTCTGAGATCTCACCACTTCTATATCTTATCAATGGCATCGCTTCTCTGTTTATTGCAGTGTAAACGAGCTCTCCTTCTTCACCCTCATCAAGAACTTCGCCTGTCTTCGGATCAACGACTTCGACGATGTAGTTATCTTCCCACATGTGCAAGCCCTTACGAAGAGGGCATTCGAAGCCAACAGTTCCCACACCACCCATTTCCGTTAGTCCCGGAATGTCGTAAGTTCTTGCCTCAAAGATCTCCTCGATCCTCTTTCGCATTTCATCGCTCCATGGCTCCGCTCCAAGGATCATCTTTTCAACAGGAAGTTCGGAAGGTTTGTAGCCCAGCTCTTCAGCAACCTCAGCAATTCTAAGCGGATAGCTTGCAGTTGCACAGAGCACGGTTGTGGAGAAATCAAGCATGAAGCGAATCTGATTTCTCGTGTTCCCCGCTCCAATTGGAATTACGAAAGCATTTATTTCATCTGCTGCAAAGTGGAAGCCAAAACCACCATTCCACAATCCAAAGGCAGGAGTGATCTGAATTACATCTCTTGAAGAGATCTCTGCAAGCTGAAATGCTCTCAGCATCATTTCCTTCCAGTGAACAACGTCTTTTCTTGTATATGGCACTATTACAGGCTGTCCTGTGGTTCCACCACTCATCTGAATTCGCACTATTTTTTCCTTAGGCACACAGCTCATTTTCAACGGGTAAGCATTTCGGAGATCTTGCTTTGTAGTGAATGGAAGCCTCGAAATAGTCTCTGGTGTTATTCTGTCCAAGTTTATCCCTTCAAAAAGCTTTCTGTAGAACTGACAATTCTCGTATACATATTTTAGTGTGTTCTTCAACCTCCTAAGTTTGAGCTCTTCGATCTCCTGCCTTTTCAAGTATATGTCCTTATTCACGCAAAGAGAGTATAATCCTGATATTTAAGCTTTTACCTTCTAAAAAGGAATATGCTTAAGCTTAGCAAAATTGAGTGAAGGAAAGAGTAATAAAATAATTAGGGAATCTCCAATTCTTTCAATTTTTCCTTCGTTGGTACTCCATTGATCCAGCCACGTAGCTTATAGTATTCCTCCTTCATCTTCTCAAAGCTTTGCAGATCCATCACTTGCCCTTTGGCTACGCCATCTTGCAATGGTTCCGTGAACAATCTCTTTGGTAATGTGTCATCTTTGCCATCGAATCCAAATTTACTCATTACCAGCCTTTCGAGATTGTAGGTCCTTTCTCCTATTTTCATTAGCTGAGCCTCGCTAATTTCCCATCCAGTAACTGCTGACAGAAGCTTCGCATAGTCTCCAGCACCCAATGCAAATGTTGTGAATAAGCAGTTTACAGTCGAATTCACAACAGAGGTGAAGTCTTGGAAGATCTTAACCCATTCCGCCTTCCCCTCATACTTCAGCGGATCAAGCTTTGTTGGAAAGCCTGTGATCTCTGGAGCGACTGTATAACCAGTAACATGGCATCCGCCCCTATTTGCGGTAGCGTAATTCAACCCAATGCCTTTGATCGCCCTTGGATCGTAGGCAGGCATTTCCAAGCCTTTTACGCTCATAGAAAGCTCTGGAGCTCCAAATAGCTCCGAAAGCCTTTTACTGCCGAGGGCAAGATATTTTCCAAAGCCAACTTTATATGCGGTTCTCCATACTGCATCAACCAATGCTGAGGCATTTCCAAATGACAGATCCAAGCCTTGCAAGTCCTCTTGCTTCACATAACCCTTTTCGTATAACTCCATCGCACATGCAATTGTTGAGCCCATTGTGATCGTGTCCATTCCAAGTTCGTCGCAGAGATGGTTTGCTTTTATGATCGCTTCAAGCTGCATCACCGCGGTGTCGTTTCCGAGAGCCCAAATGCTCTCATACTCAGGACCTTCGGTATTCAGGATTTTGAAGAATCCTTCTTTAACTTCTGTAGCCCTACCACAGCCAATGCTACATCCCCAACAAGCCACTCTTTTCCTTAAAAACTCCTTAGCAAGTCTTTCTCCGCTGATCTCCTCTGCCTTTTCGTTGTAAGCTTTTTGCCAATTCTTGAATGGCAATCCGCCTGCGTTGTTGATCACGTTCACGAGCACTGCTGTCCCATACCTTCCCAGACCCGTGCCTGTTACTGGGTTTGCTTTAATTTTTTCTAAAGCTTCTTTTGACGCTTGCTTGAATTCTTCAGCTTTAATCGGCTCAGGTTTCTTCTTGCCAGAAACAGCAATAGCTTTCAACTTCTTTGAGCCCATCACCGCTCCTACTCCAGTTCTACCGGCTGCTCTATGCTCTTCATTCATGATCGCAGCGAAATGCACGAGATTTTCTCCCGCAGGACCTATACATGCAACACTTCCGCCATTAGCCAAAGTCTTAGTCGTATCGAAAACATTTAGACCCCAGAGTTTCTTCGCACATTTAATTTCTGCCCCATCTTCGCTCACTTGGAGATAAACTGGTTCCTCGCTTTTACCTTCCAGGACAATTGCATCGTAGCCGGCAAATTTGATGAAAGGTCCAAACTTCCCACCGCTGTTCGCAGAAGCGACGCTTCCAGTAAGAGGACTTTTTAAAGCCATTACATGATACCTTCCAGACTCAGGAAAGCCTGCAATGCCAGTTGCTGGACCAGTGGCAAAAATGAGAACGTTTTCTTCACTAAATGCATCGATGTCTCTTGCAGAAACTCCAAGCTTTTCGTATTCAAGAAGATAATCGTAGAGGAGTCTTAAAGCATAACCCTTTCCTCCAAGGTATTTCTTTGCAATTTCCATGTCTGTTTTCTCTTCCTTTACACTTCCCTCGCTCAAATTCACTTTCAGAATTTTTCCCATGTATCCCATAAGATCACCAATGATCATTATGCTAAGTGAGTTATATCACTTTCTATGAACGATATGGAAAAATTTTAATTATGAAAGAATTTAAAAATTCTCATGTTCGTAGCCCCGAAAATCGAGTTCGGCGAAAAAGCTCTCGAAAGTCTTAAAGCTGAGAAATACAATCGAGCGCTTGTTTTCACAGATAAAAATCTAAGAAAGCTTGGTTATCTCGAGTTTTTGCTTCAGAATTTGAATTCGGAAAAAATAGAAATCTTTGATGAGATCGATGGCGAACCAGATGTTAATTTAGCAATAAAATGCTCGGAATTTGCCAGAAAGGTTGATCCTGAGGTGATCATAGCTCTTGGTGGTGGAAGCGTTATAGACTTGGCAAAATTTGCGCGAGTCGGGATGGAAGTTAGCGTTGAACCAAAAGACGTGAAAGTAAAGACGAATTTTAAATCAATGGGATTTAAGAGAAAAGCAAAGCTAATAGCGGTGCCGACAACGAGTGGAAGTGGTGCTGACGCCACGCTTGCGGTGATGCTGAAAGATGGTGCCTCAAAGATCTCCGCAATAAACTTCGAATTCATTCCTGACCTTACGATCCTCGACTATAGAGTAGTTGAAAAGATGCCCAAGAAGCTTGTAGCAAGCACTGGGATTGATGCGTTGGCTCATGCAATCGAAGCATATCTCACCAGACTGCACAATGAATTATCAGACATATTTGCATTGAGAGCAGTTGAACTAATTCTAAGCAATCTCGAAAAATCTTTTGATGGAGAAATGCAAGCAAGGGCAAAGATGCATCTCTCCGCAACAATGGCAGGAGTTGCGATCAATAACTCACAGCTTGGAGCAGTGCATGCTTTGGCTCATGCTTTCGGAACGATTTTCAAAGTTGATCACAGCTTAAGCATAGCTATTTTCCTGCCAAAAGTGCTTAAATCTTACATTCCAGAAAATAGGCTTGAAGAGCTTTCAAAGAATCTCGGATTCGGAAGTTCTGCAGATCTTGTGAAAAGGATCGAAGATTTGATCGAGAATATTTCTTTGCCTTCAAAAGCTTCGGAACTTGTAAAAGAGGATCCTTCTGAAAAGCTCAACTTACTCGTAGATTCAGCGATGAAAGATCTTAGTTTTCGCTTCGCTCCAAAGAGTTTGAGTAGAGAAGAGGCTCTAAAGGTATTTAAGGAAGCTTTTTGAGTGTGGGTATACTTTTTAAAATTTTTAAAAATTGAGAGATTTATGCTTTAATGACTCTTCTCGAGAGCTCCTCACCGACTTGGCTCTCATCCCCTATACTATACTTTAATGATATTTTATAAAGTTTTTGTTGCAATTTTGAAATTACTCTAAAAGTCATCGTTTTTATAGATTATAAAGATAAAATTAGCTATATTAGGAAAAATTTCATTGCTTTATCTCTTTTCTCAAAGCTTCTATTCTCGAACCTATACTCTTTGATAAGCGATTTAAGAATTTCGTGTCATTGCAGTAAACCTCTGCTAAAGAGAGATATTCTATAACTGTTCTCTCTCTATCTTTCGGATTTATACTAAATGAACTTAGCGCTTCATCAAAATCTTCCTGAGTAACGTAGTCTCTTCCCTTTTTCAAAGCATCTCTTGCAGCTCTAAGAACGAGCTCTTCAATTTCTCCCCCTGTAAATAACTCCGTTTTTCTTGCAATCTCATCTATATCAACATCTTTCAATGGAACTCTTCTAACAACACTTGTGTGAACTTTAATTATTTTTTTTCTTGCATTCTCTCAGGGAATAAAATTGGCACTAAGTAGTCGAATCTCCCAACCCTTATAAAAGCCTCATCAAGATATTGAGGTTTATTAGTTGTGCCCAAAATTATTGATTTTCTCCTACTATCTCCAAGCCATTCAAGAAGTATTGAAAAAACTCTTTTTGTTGTATCATGTTCGTAACCCTCTCTTTTACCAAACCTGTCGATTTCATCAACAAAAACAATACAAGGAGCCATTTCTTCAGCAATTTCTATTGCACTTGCGAGATTTCTTTCTGTTTCACCATACCATTTGGAGACTATAAACTCCGTCTTGAGTCTTAAAAAGGGCAATCCGAGTTCTTTAGCCATGGCTCTCGCTATAAGTGTTTTACCAGTCCCAGGCGGACCGAAAAACAGGATTCCTCTTGGTGGTCTAATTCCAAGTTTTTCTGCCCTCTCATAATCAGAAAAAATTTTTATAATATTATCTCTAATAAAATCTTTTACAATATCATAACCCCCTACCGCCTCAAATCCAAACTCAGATTGCTCAACATCAATAAAACCAGCTTTTTTTATGACTTCATATTTAAATCCCACCAGAATTCTCTCGTCTAATTTTCTGTAACGGTATATTGACTCCAAAGCTACACTCTCAAGCTCATGAAGAGTTAAACCCGAGGTAATTTTCACTATTTTCTCATCATAGGTGATCTTCTCACTAAAAGAATTCACTATTTCTCTTAAAACACTTCTTCTTTCATCTTCAGTGCTCGGTGAAATTTTTATAAGAGTTGCATATTTTAATGTCTCGTCATCAAAAATTTGTTCTGGGCTCTCTAAAAAGACGCAGATCGAATGATTTTTATAATAAATGCTTTCATCGAAAATCCAAGCTCTTAATGCTTGTGTGAGGGAATCATTTTTTCCATAAATTTGAATTATAAATAAAACTTTTTCAGACCTGTTGAATACTTCGTCTATGTGCTCTAGAGCACTTTCCAAACTTCTCACTCCAGAAGATATTAAACTTCCAACATTCACCTTTTCATATAGCATAGCTCCTTTGGATAATTTTATTTTTACTAATCCTCGAAGCAGAAAGTAACAATAGATCTCCGAATACTCATTTCCGACTGATTTTATAAACTGTTGCAATCTCTTAGGATCTCTTGTTTGAAAAATAGTCACAGTTGAAAATTGGGATCTTCTTTTTACTTTAAATTCTTCAATCCATTCTATTACCCACACCTTCCAGAGTAGATCACTTCGAGTTCAAAGAGTTCTTTCAGCTTTTTTGTAATTCTTTCTATCTCTTCGAGATCTCCGCAGATCATCATCTTGCTATTGTTTAAGTAGATTTGTGCCAAGTTTCAACACCTCCTCCTTCCTTAATCTGCGTCTCTTTAACTCTTGCTGATAGACCATATTTGGAGATTAATTGAAGAATTTTTTCAAATTCTTCAACACATACTCTACCCTTGAATCCCTCAAAATCTAATAAGACTTCACTGTCCTTAATAAACAGTTTAACTCTCAAAGTCTCACCTTTCTGCTTCTAAATAAATTCCACTAGCCATTTTAGTTCCTCTCACATTATATCCCAACGATCTCAAAGCTTCTGAAATAACCATTGCAATGTAGATCTCGTTGAAATCGTTTTTGATCTTCTCGAATAAGTCTTTTAGAAGAAATTCATCGCCAAGATACTCAATCTTTTCTGAAATTCTTATACCTATTGTTTTATTTCCGATTCTCATTCCAAAATCTACTTTTTCGCGTATCCCATAGTAGTCGACAACTTCATTCGTAAAGACTCCACCGTAATTTTCGATCAGCTTTTTAAATGCCACCTCAGCAACATTTTTATTAGGATTCCTTATCTCAATTTTTAAGACTGAGATCTGACTAATTTTTACCACCTCTATCAATCTCCCTTCTAAGTGCTTCCAATCTACCTTTTCCGGTCTCTGAGACTTTTAAATCTATTTTCCCCATTACATTTATCTGCGAGCTATTTTCAATTTCTTCCGTTTGATCTCCTCTTTCAGGCTGATTAATGGATAGAAAAGTGTATAGTAGCCATGCGAGAATTGAGGATAACGTTAAATTGATTAAACTTTCGATATTTGATGCGAATACTTGTAGGGATTGAGAGAGAGAAGAAATGACAAAAATTGTTAAATTAGTGGAGACTACCAAGCCTATTAGTGTGTATAATCTCCGGAACCTCTCTGTAACATCTTTTACGTAGCTTGGTATTACACCAAAAAGGATGTATCCAACAATAATTATTGGTAACGAGTTTGAATTTGCTATGGAATTTATAAAGGATTCAAATCTTGAAAATTCAAATTTGCTGGTGGTGAAAAGATTCGAAATGGAGATCGACTCTTGCGGTGTTTTTAAATTTGGGATAGGGGGGCTTCTCAAATCAGGATTGAAATGACCGAAGCTGTTATACGGCAAAACTAAAGTGAAAAATATACCGGCAAAGATCGCAAGAGCTGAAATCTTTAGACCCCTTCTATACCCATAAATAATAGAAACTGCTATGATCGCAAAAAATTCCACTCGATAAAACATAAGTGGAATAATGGAGATGAATAGAGCATTCATGATCTTTTCATTTTCATTAAAATAAGAATAAAGATACAGAAGAGCCATGAACACTGCAATTCCTACAAAAAAGTCCTGATATAAAATTGAAAGACTAGTGGTTATTACTAATATAGCTAATGAAATTTTCGGTCTTTTTAGTGCTATGATGAAGTTCAATGCAGATATTAGTAGCACCCATTTTTCAGAGAAATAGCTTGTTAACTTTAGTAGTATAAAGCTCGATAAAGCTAAGACCAATGCAAAAACAACTGAATCGATGAGACTCTTTTTTATCATATATTTTTCAGAGATTTCATCAAACTTGCTATTCAGTTTTATTATCAAATTTATTGCTACTTCCTATCACTATACAAAATTTAAATGTTGCTAAACTTTCGTCATGCAACAGAATTCCATCTGTTATACAGACCACAACTTTTATTCCGACTCAAAGCTTCCATTATTGTATCGGTAGTAAACTTCGGGGAATAAAGATCTTCTTGCATTTGCCCAGCTTCGATTGCTTTACAATCGGCTTATTCAATATCTCCATTAGCGAAGAGGTTCTTGAACTTTTAAAGAGAGTCTTCCTTAGTTAGAGCTCTAATAAGCTTAAATCTCATCTTTATTACTTCTCTCTTTCTTAATGGATCTGAACTTCAAAAGCTTTTTTAAGTGTGAAGTTCTGGTTGCAAGGGTGTCAGAATCTAAGGAAATTCGAATGCTTACTGGCGATCCAAAAAATGCTCTAATAAGGCTATCTATTCCAATGATTATTCAAAATACAGTTTTTACGCTATACAACATCGCAGACGGTATTTGGGTCGCAGGACTGGGACATGAAGCTCTGGCAGCAGTGGGACTATTTTTTCCTGTTTTCATGCTTTTCAACGCTCTCGCTTTCGGTTTAAGCATTGGTTCAAATTCAGCAGTTGCAAGAAGAATTGGTGCTAAGGATTTGCATTCTGCGAGAGTAGTAGCTATGCACTCCTTCCTGATAGGTATCGTAATCTCGTTAATAATTCTAAGTTCCCTTTTTTATTTAAGGACAATACTCACCATCTTAGGCGCTGAAGGGGAAGTTCTAAGACTGTCCTACGAATACGGATCTATAATGATCGCCGGATCTGTTTTCTTAGTATACACAAACGTCTCAGCGGGGCTTATGAATGGAGAAGGCAATGCAAAAAGATCGATGTATGCAAACGCTTTTGGATCAATTTTGAACGTTTTACTTGATCCGATCTTTATATACACTTTTTCTCTCGGAGTTGCAGGAGCAGCGCTCGCGAGTGTTTTGTGTTTGGCAATTTCCACTATTATTTTTATCTACTGGTTCCAATCTGGCAAAAGTTCTTTAAAGCCTAAAAGAAACCGTTGGAGCTGGAAAATAGTTTTCGATTTGCTCAGAGTTGGAATTCCGGCTTCTTTTGGGATGATAGCAATGTCTATTTCGATGATGCTTATAAATCGAATAGTCCTTACCGTTGGTGGTGATCACTCACTCGCAGTTTATTCCGCGGTTTGGAGGTTGATCCTGATCGGATTCATCCCTCTTTTTGGAATAGCAGGAGCATTGACTGCTGTTAGCGGTGCAAGTTATGGAGCTAAGAATGCTGAAAAAATAAGATCTGCACATAGATCTGCGTTGAAATTCGCTTTGGCAGTTAATATATTAATACTGGGATTAATGCTTCTCTTTGCTCCCCAATTCGCTTTCGTTTTTGCATACACTGAAAAGGGAATTTTAATATACGACGGAGTTGTAGATTCATTGAGAGTTATGGCTTTCATTTTAATCTGCGCTTCAATTGGCATAACTTCCACATCAATATTTCAGGGAATTGGTAAAGGTGAGAGGGCTCTTGTTCTAACTCTAACGAGAGTTTCAATGCAGGTTCTTGTAGCATACACACTTGCAATTCCGGCTTCTTTGGGCTTCACCGGTGTTCTTTTTGGGATGGTGCTCGGAGATGCGTTTGCAGCGATTTTGAGCTATCTATGGGTAAATGCAACCATAAGGAGTTTATTTAGGAGTTTTGAAAGTGTAAAATTACATATTGATTTGAGAGGTGATTGAATGGAAAAGAAAAAGCTGGGGTTGATCGAAAAATACCTCACAGTTTGGATTTTTATCGCAATAATATTTGGAGTTGCCCTTGGCTACGCTTATCCCGAAATCTCACAGATACTTTCAGCGATGAGCATCGATACTACTTCGATTCCAATAGCAATTGGCTTGATTTTGATGATGTATCCTCCGCTTGCAAAGGTAAAATACGAAGAAATGGGAAAAGTTTTTAGAAATCTGAAGCTTTTGAGCTTCTCTCTGACTCAGAATTGGATTGTGGGACCAATTGTGATGTTCCTGCTCGCCATAGTATTACTTCGTGACATGCCCGAGTTCATGATGGGTGTGATCCTTGTAGGCTTGGCGAGATGCATCGCAATGGTAATTGTATGGAACGAGCTGGCTGAAGGAGATAGAGAGCTCGCAGTAGGCTTAGTCGCCTTCAATGCGATTTTCCAAATTCTTTTCTATGCGGTCTACATCTACATCTTTATAACACTCGCACTAACCAATCTTGGACTTGCTGAAGGAGTTAAAGCTGAAGTTAGCATCCTTGATGCTGCAAAGACTGTATTCATTTACCTTGGTATTCCTTTCATTGCTGGAATCGTTACAAGGTTTGCAAGCTTTAAGCTAAAGGGAAAAGAATGGTTCGAAGAAGTATTGGCTCCGAGAATTAGTCCAATCACTCCTGCAGCTTTGCTTTTCACTATTGTCGTCATGTTCTCTTTAAAGGGAGAATACATCGTCGAGTTGCCTTATAATGTGCTAAGGGTTGCAATTCCGCTCGCTCTTTATTTCCTGATCATGTGGTTTGCCACTTTTTTCATCGCCTACAAGCTTGGAGTTGACTATCCAAAAACAACCGCAGTTTCTTTCACCGCAGCTAGCAATGACTTTGAATTGGCAATAGCGGTTGCAATTGCAATCTGGGGAATACAGAGTGATCAGGCTTTTGCAACTGTAATTGGGCCATTGATAGAAGTCCCAGTGCTTGTAAGCCTTGTAAATGTTGCTCTAAAGTTCAGAGAGAGGTTTTATGGTATTAAATCTTAATTTTTAGCTCGTATTGAACCAATCATAATCAAGCTTCCACTTATGGTAGTTGTAATCTGCGAGGTGCAAAATTGCGCTTGCAATTGCAGATAAAAATAGATAAGCAAGTCCCTGAACTAAGGCGATAAGAAAAATCCATGGAATAATCAAAAGAACTATATGGGTAATTTTAGCTTTACCATATTCTTCTTCCAGTTTTTCTGGCTTATCAGGGTTTAAAAGCATTTTAAAAGCCAATGCGGTCAGATAACTACTTGCAAATACTATTTCATCAGCGTTCTTACCTCTTTTGGTCTTGAAAACGAAGCTTTTAAACTCGTGCGGATAGCATTTTTTATCCATTGCGTTCTTTACTGCATTGAAATCGACCGAAAGATCCAATTTTTCCCTTTTTTCATGCGCTAATTCAGAGCGGTAGCTGAAGATCCATATATTTTCTGTTGGATCAACTGCATAGTCTTGAAGATAATGCAGAGCTCTCCCAAGAAATTCATAGTATCTTTTATTTCTAAGATAAAGTCTTCTCGCTCTTTTTAAGTGCAAAAGTGCATAACCGATAGCAATTAATTCGTGGTGAGGGACTCTTCGCAGATAAGCCCTTCCCCTTCTTCCAAAAGCCCAGTAATGGTCGGGATCTTTGTCGGGTAAAACACTCGCCTGAGCTATTTCTCTGCAGTTTTTAAGTCCAAAATGTCCACAGATCTCCGCAGTGATCTTTACATGATCTTTCCACTTCACAAATAATAATAGGATTAAAAATATTATTCTTTTATTCTTTATTCGATCTATGTAATCACGTGCTTAGTTAAACTTTTTAATCTTCGCATGTTTTAAAGTTTTAAAGCATAAAGCCCCGTGGGGTAGTGGTCAATCCTGCCGGC
>JANXDJ010000024.1 GCA_025059545.1 Archaeoglobaceae archaeon | reverse complement strand
GTTTAAAGGAAAAATAGAGTGATTTTTATTTTTACACTATATAAATAGATTGGCAATTGGATCTAAAAAATTGTTCAGTTAGTTTTAAAAGCTTGAGTGGAAGGATATTGAATGTAATGGAAGATCGGAAAAACAGAAAAAGAAGGAAGACTCGCACTTGGGAATTTGGTTCAGCAGGAAGAGAAAGTCACGACTCGAGCCCTTTTTACTCCAGAAAGATTTATGAAAATTTTGTCTTTCCAAAACCAAGTGTTGAAGAACTACGAGAGAATCCTGTTCCACTGGAGTTTCTTGATAAGATAATTCAAGGAGACGCTATTGAAGTGTTGAAGAAACTTCCTAAAAACTGTGTTCATTTAATGGTCACTTCACCACCATATAACGTTGGCAAAGAGTACGATAAAGACTTTACGCTGGAAGAGTATTTGGATTTCATCGAGAAAGTCATGCGGGAAGTTTATAGAGTTCTGATTTGGGGTGGTAGAGTTTGCTTTAACGTTGCAAATTTGGGAAGAAAGCCATATATCCCGCTACACGCTTACATGATTCAACTATTTGAGAAAATAGGTTTTCTTTTCAGAGGAGAAATCATTTGGGACAAAGGTGACGCTTTTGTCGGATCTTCTACTGCTTGGGGTTCTTGGATGTCCGCAACTAATCCAACACTGAGAGACCTACACGAATATATTATCGTTCTATCAAAGGGAGATTTCAAGAGAGAAAAAGGCAATAAGAAGGATAGTATAACGAAAGATGAATTTCTCGAGTTTACAAAAAGCATCTGGAGATTTCAGCCAGAGTCTGCTAAAAAAGTTGGACATCCGGCGCCTTATCCAATAGAGCTACCATATAGATGTATTCAGCTTTTTACGTTTGAAGGAGATGTTGTTTTGGATCCATTTGTAGGAAGTGGAACAACTTGTGTTGCTGCTCTAAAAGCTCGAAGGCATTTCATCGGCATAGATATCGAAGAAGAATACGTTAAAACATCATTAGAAAGGATAAAAGAAATTTTAAGCACGAAAACTTTGCTTGAATTTAATTAGACATGTTTTAATGCTAATTCCTTTAACAAAAGATACCATTTTCTCCAGTATTCTTTTTCTAATCTCGCAATATCAACTGCCTTATATCTCTCGGTTATAGCATTCCCCTTTTTTTCAGCTTTGATTATCAAACTTTTCAAAGAGCGTGTATTTATTCCAAAACCTCTTGGGTTTGTCCCACTTTTTGGTATCCACCACATATCATCTCCAATTTCATTTTTTAGGTTGTTCAAATCCTCCACATCGAAAACATATACTGAAATCTCCTTAATATCTCTGTTTGCAGTGATATAAAGTATTGGGTATTTAAATTCAAATTTTCTCGCTCTTTCGATTGAGGGAAAACCGTTCCAAGCAACCTTTATAGTTGTAATGTTCTCTGTAGTCTTTAAACTATAGAATCCACTTTTTTGATTATCGAATATTACTTGGAAGTCCCAACCTCTTTCCATTGGGGGAGCGGGAATTACTTTCAGTCCAAATTCGACTTCCAAAAGAGTTCGAATTATATGTTCCCTTCTTTTTCCTATGTCTGGTGTGCTCCCTTCGATGTATAATATTTCCCAGAATCTTCCAAGAAGTTCTACTATTTTATTTTTTCTTTTTAGGAGTTCGATTAGAGGATCCATGTTTCTCTTTTATTTTTAGATATTTAGTATTTTTCCCAAATTGAGATTTTAAAATAAAAATTATACGGTTCGAAAGACCGATTTTGATTCGCAAAATCTCCTTCACCAAATATCAAATTTGTCGATAAGCGAATTTATAAGGAAAAAGGATCATTTAAGAACAGCAATGCTACTCCACAAATTAAAAAATGGGGATCTAAATCAAAAATTATAACAGGTATTATTAAAAATAAATACTTTTATAAGGTTTTCACTTCAAGCATAAGCTTCTCAACCTTTCTCCTTTCTTCATCAGTGAGTGAGGGCATTAACCACATCTTCTTCTGAATCTCCTCAGGGGGGTATACTACGGGATCCTCGAGCAGGTCTCCTAAGAATTCTTGAGATTCCTTCACAGGATTTGCATACCCTATGAACTGTGAATTAACCGCTGCTACCGCAGGATCGAGCAGGAAGTTTATAAATTCGTGTGCTGAATTTATATGTCTCGCATCTTTTGGAATGCAAAGATTGTCTGTCCAGATCGTGCCACCTTCTTCGGGAATGCCGAATTTTACCTGGCTAAACTCCTCTCTAAGCCTTACAATGTCTCCGTTGTAAGCTTGAGCGACGTAGATTGTTCCTTTTTTCAACCCCTCATAGTAAACATTAGTTCCAGCATATGCAGCGAGATAAGGCTTCTGCTTGATCAGAACTTCCTTTACTTCCGCGAGCGTCTCATCGCTCCAATCTTCGATCTTTTTTCCAAGGTAAGCTTTGCAGGAGCAGATAACTTCAGTAGCTTCTTCGAGCATCGTGATCTTTTTTCTATACTTTGGCAAGAATCCGTAGTCTGGGTTAAAGATCTGTTCAAGTGTGGTAACATCTTCGACTTCACTTCGCCAAGCGAAGCCAGTTGAGCCCCACATGTAAACGATGCTGAACTTTACTTCTGGATCATAAGGTAGATCCTTTGAAAATTTTTCATCGAGGAATTTAGAGTTTGGAATCAACTTTTTATCAAGTTCCAGAAGCAAATTTTTCTTTCTTGCCATGTCTACACAGTAGTCTGGCAAAATTACAACATCATAGCCACTTCCACCAGCCTCGAGCTTTGTTAAGACGTAATTCGGATCCTCGTATTCCTCATAAACTATTTTCTCTCTTGGGATTCCAGTTTGCCTTGAAAATACGTCGAGCAAAGTTTCATGTATATAGTAGGACCAGTTATAAACCCTAAGTTCGTTTTCGAGGATTCTTTGTCCTTGAGACCTTAGCTTTGCAATTTCACCTTCAAGTTCTAAAATTCGCCTGTTGGATGCAGAACCGCCAAACAAGTAGCCTAAAATCCCTCCAAAAGCAAGCCCCGCAATTCCAGCTCCAGCAATTTTGAGAAAATCTCTTCTGCTTTGATCAACCATGTTCTTGCTTGAAAATTCTGGAATAAAAACTTTACCCTCTCCGCATTGAAATTCTGACGTAGAAATATGCAAGTATAAATGAGACAAGAAGCATCAGAGTCGTTAAAGCGTTCAAAGTTGGACTAACAACCCCTCTTGCAGCCTGAGACCAGATGAGAAGAGGCAGTGTTTGAAAACCTGGACCAGTGGTGAAAACCGTTTTAACTAAGTTATCCCAGGAGAGGGTGAATGCGATCAGCGATGCAGCTACTATTCCTGGCATGATCAATGGAACCGTAACTTTGAAGAAAGTTCGTTTTTCATCTGCTCCAAGTGTCATAGAAGCTTCTTCAATTGCTTTTAGGGAGCTTGAAAATCTCGCCTTAACGATCACGAAAACAAAAGCTATGTTGAAGGCTATATGCCCGATCAACACTGAATAGAATCCCAGAGAGAAGGAAATTAACTTGTAGAAGAGTAGAAGCGATAAAGCTTCTGTGATCTCCGGTATAACGATCGGAGTGTAGAAAAGAGACTCTCCTTTTACCTCACTCTTTATGAAACCATATGCTGCTAAGGTGCCGAGGATTACGGAGAATAAAGTCGAGAGAATTGCTAAAAATAGGCTGTTATAGAATGCATTTATTATTCTTTGGTCTTCCGATAGCTTGAAGAACCACTTGGTTGTGATCTCTTCTCCATCGAGAAATGAAGTGGCTACTACGTAAAAAATTGGTGCGTAAAGGAATATGAAAACGAGAAGAACGAAGACACGGATCATAGTTCTATCCTCCCTGATCTTTTTAAGAAGAGCATTATAGCGGTAAGCACGATTGCGATGTAAAGCATCGAAAGAGCGGAACCTTTCCACCAGTTGTGGAATCTTAGGAAAAGATCCCAAGTTACTGTTCCGATCGTCGTATAAGTTCCACCGAGCATTAATGGGACTACGAATTCACCAAGTGCGGGAGTGAATACAAGAATGATCCCCGCAACGATCCCCGGCTTCGACAATGGCAGAGTGACTTTTAGAAACGTCTTAGAAGGTTTTGCACCGAGAACGTATGAAGCTTCGATGTGCGATCTGCTCAATCTCTCAAGAGAAGCGTAAAGCGGAAGGATCATGAATGGCAAGTAATCATAAACCATCCCTATGACAACAGCCGTGAACGTGAACATGAGCCCCAAAGGATTGAGGATTGACATAATTGCGTAGGTTCGCAGTAAAAAACTGATCCAGAAAGGCAATATAACGAGGATCAGAAGCAAATTTTTCCACTTTCCAGCCTTCAAAGCGATATAGTAGGCAACAGGATAGGCTAAGACTAAACATAAGATCGTCGTAATGCTGGCGAGAATCAACGAATTTATGAAAACCTTCAGATATAGAGGATCGAAGATCTCAAAGTAGTATTTCAGAGTTAGATTCGGAAAACCAAGGCTGTAGAGCAGAACTATAAGAAAGGGAATGTAGAAGAAAATGAGAAGATAAACTAAGGAAGGAAAAACTAGAAAACGTTTCATGCTTCAAATACTATTACGTCATCCGCTCTCCATCCGAGCTCAACTCTTTGATTTTCCTCAAATCTTAGATCTGATGAAGTTAGGCATTTAAGGCTTATTCCGTTTATCCTCGCCTTAAGCGAAAGAAATCCACCAAGATAGGCTACTTCTTCAATAACTGCATTGTAAACATTGTCCATCTCTGAGCAACCGAGCTTGATCTTTTCCGGTCGTATTGCCACAACAACTCTCTTGGCACCATTGAGCTTTGAAACTCTCATATATCCGATCTCGCTCATAAGACCGCCGTTGTAAACCTCGGCGGGAATGAAATTCATCTCTCCAATGAATTCTGCAACGAACTTCGTTGTAGGAGCCTCATAGATCTCTGCAGGAGTTCCAACTTGCTCTATACTGCCTTTGTTTATCACAGCAATTCTTTCGGACATGATCAACGCTTCGGACTGATCGTGAGTGACGTAAACGAAAGTAGTTTTAACCGTTTTCTGGATCCTCTTCAGCTCTGACATCATGTGCTGTCTAAGCTTTAGATCCAAAGAGCCCAGAGGCTCGTCTAACAGTAGCACTGAGGGTTCAACAGCTAAAGCTCTTGCAATTGCAACTCTTTGCTGTTGCCCTCCTGAGAGCTGATTGATCTTTCTCTTTCCAAAAGTTTCAGGATCGAGATTCACGATCTCCAAGCATTCCTTCACTTTTTTCTTTATCTCCACTTCAGGAACCTTTCTAACCTTCAATCCATATGCTACATTCTCAAAAACGTTTAAATGCGGAAATAGTGCAAGCTCTTGAAAAACCATCCCAACATTTCTTTTATATGGCGGAACAAAGGTAACTTCTTCTCCCATTAATCTAATGGAACCTTTATCCGGGTATAGCAGACCCGCAATCAGCCTTAAGATCGTTGTTTTTCCAGACCCGCTTGGTCCAAGGATCGAGAAGAATTCTCCTTTGCGAATCTTGAGCTTTAGATCTCTCACTGCTTCAAAATTGGAGTAACTCTTGGAAACTCCATCGAGCTCCACCGCAAACTCAACCATTGCAATTATATGAGCCCTTTAGTTTAAAAAATTTGCGGTTTCGGTTAGTTTTCTCACCATTCTGTTTTTTACAATTCTTGGCACATTCTAACTTAAAAAACCTGTTGGAGCTAAATAAAAGCCATTTCAGATCAAAAAAACTTAATAATTTCTTATGTTTTCAAATATTTTCAGTAAATATAATATCAATTTCTACTCGATTTTTGTAAGTTTATATCTCTGTTCTCCAAGACCAAGCTCTTCTGCATACTCCAACATGCTTTCAGGAGCGGTCCATTGCCAGAATCTATCTGTAGCGAGAAAATCGCTGGTTGGTTGGGCTTTCAAATATAGATCAAAGCTCGCCTTGTCTATGGAAACCATATCTTTCGAGGCAAGAATTCCGAGATCAGAAACGAGAGAATTATCGCTATAAGGATGGCAATCACAGTGCGGAGTTATATCGAGAAGGAAGTTGAGGAATGAAGCTTTCTTTAGAAGTTTCGAAACACCTTTTGCACATTCAACAATTCGATCTCCAACTTCTTTTCCGAGAAGCCAGTCCATTTCAACCGCATCCTCCTTACAAACTTCTGCACACCCAGTGCACTTCAAACATCTCTCTTCTAAGATCTTATAGTCTTGAATAGCGTTAACTGGGCAAATTTCTATGCATTTCCCGCACTTTGTGCATTTCTCAGCAACGATCCTTGGATAGCCTCTTGCATGCAGATCAAACTTTGAAGGCTTTGCAACACATCCTACGCCAACATTCTTTATGCTTCCCCCAATTCCAGACTGCATGTGGAGCTTGAAGTGTGTGCAGAAAACAACTGCATCCGCTTCAGCTATAGCCTTTGCAACGTAAACCTTTTTTAGAGCTCTTCCATCAATCGGGATCTCAACGAAGTCCAAGCCAAGCAAACCATCTGCAATTATTATCGGAGCTTTTAATGTTTGCGAAGTATAGCCATTCTCTTCAGCAATCTCAAGCCTCCCTATTGCTGTGCTTCTTGCTCTTATCATCCCCAAGCCTGTTGTTTCTGTAACAAAAGGTCTTCCGCCTGCTTCAATGACTTTTTCTACAACCGCTCTGATGTAAACGCTCCTCAAAGTTTTAGTAGTCCCACGATCTCCAAAGTGAGTTTTAACTGCAACTATATCCCCTTTTTGTATTTTATCAAGAATACCGCTCTCATCAATTAACTTTCTAAGCTTGCTAACCAAACTTAATTTCGGCTGATACCATTTCGCTGGCTCAAGGACAATTGCTCTTGAGTCTACTTGAAAAACTTCCATAAAATTAGGAGAGCATTTTTGTTAATATCTCTTTCGCCCTATCAAAGCCATAAACTTCCTTTTCAAATTCCTCATGACTCGATTTTAAAATTATTACCTTATTGTCTTCAATTTCAGCAATTTCTGGAAATAGCATCATCAAACTAATCTCAAAAGACCTTTCTTGGGAGCCTTTTACGATAGTGAACACCGCTTTAGCATCATCTTTTTCTATCTTTATTATAAGGGCTCTAAGCAAGTTCAAAATCCTTGGAAGAGGTTGATAGACTCCAAGCCCTGAAATCGAGTTTAAGATTAGGATATATTCGCCCCTAATTTTCTCAAGAACCTTTGAAAATGAAAGACTGATCTCGTTCAAATTTGTTGGATTTGGAATTATAAAATCTCTCTCTCCTACTTTTAGCTCACCCATGCCCCAGCTAAAAGCGTCGATTACCCACGCGTCTTTTTTGAGTTTCTTTCGAACGTTTGAAATACTATAAGTTGTTGTGATCCAGATCACGTTCTCAAAATCCTTAGCAATTTCCTGCAGTATTTTGCACTTGCCCACTCCAGGATAGCCTGAAAGAAGAATGTATGACATTTAGTCAATAATTTTCACGAAAGAAATTTAAATATTTCTATCAACGAATTAAGTGTTAAAGCTAACTCCAGAAAAGGCTATAGTAGCCGGTAAAACTGCAGTAATAGCGGATCTTCATTTGGGAATAGAGAATGCGATGCAGAATGTAGGAATTGCAATTCCAAGGATGCAGATCGTAGACGTGATCAGTAAAGTCAACGAAATTGTGGATAAATATGAGATCGAGAAGCTAATAATTGCTGGAGATCTCAAGCATGAGTTTGCGGAGAATCTGCCATACGAATGGGACGACGTTAGAGTCTTCTTAGACTCTATTGACGTAGAAATTTCAGTAGTTAGAGGTAATCACGACAATTATCTCTCAGCGATCCTTTCAGAATATTCAATCGATTTGAAAGATTACGAACGGATCGAAGATCTCTATGTGGTTCATGGACACAAGGATCTGGGATTTGAGAAGGTGATCATGGGTCATGAGCATCCCGCAATTAAATTCAGAAAAGAAGGAGTAATTTATTCCTACTCCTGTTTTTTAGTCGCTGATAAAACTAAATTTGTCCTACCAGCGTTTTCACCACTCGTTTCTGGAAGTGATGTTCTCCAGGGTGAATTTTTGTCTCCAATTCTGAGAAATTCAAAAAAGATCGAGGTTTATGCAGTCGAAGATGAAGTTTTATACTTAGGCGAGCTCAAGCTACTTCGCGAAATACTCTAAGCCAATAGAGTTTCTGAATCTCATTCCAGGGAATTTGATCTCCTTCAAAGCGGAATAAGCTCTCTCTCTTGCCTCCAGAAGGTTTTTACCTCTCCCAACTACTGTGAGAACCCTGCCTCCGGTTGTTACAAACCCCTCGCTCGTCTTTGTAATCCCATTTGCGTAGATTTCAGCAATTTTACGTGCATTCTCTATACCCTCTATCCTCTGACTCGTGTAGTGATCCGCAGGATATCCTGGCTTTAGCCCCTCTCTACCCTTCAAAGCTCCGCTCACTGCACAGACCGCACAGCAGAACTCATTACTGAATTCCACTTCGAAGTTATCCAACTCCTTGTTTACTATTGCGAGTGATAGCTCTAAAAGATCGCTTTTTAGTCTTGGAAGCTTAGCCTGTGCTCCAGGATCGCATTCTCGAACGTTGATCTCCAAAACCTTTGGCTCTCCATTAACGAGCATTATAACTGGGTAGAGAATTCCTTTGAAGCCAGAATGCCTTACAATTGGCTCCACAACCTTTTTCATGATCTTCTCTTCAATTTCATCACTTACTTCTGGATGTGGACTGATTGCACCCATTCCTCCTGTGTTTGGATTCACCAATAGACCACTCTTGAAGAGCCTCTCGATCTCCTCTTTTCTATAAAATTTCTTTCTCAGTCCTATGTAGAAGTCTCTAAGCCCTTCGAAGTCTTCTTCATCAAAGGCTCTTTTGTAGTCCTTTGCATGACCAAAAGGCAAAGCTATTTTCCCATCGCAGAGTGCTGTGAATGCGATCTCAATTCCTACGAGCTTCTCCTCAATTACTATTCTATCACCAGCGGAGCCGAATTTTCTCTCAATCATGATCTCTTCAACCGCTCTTATGGCTTCTTCAGTGGAATCGCATACATATACACCTTTTCCAGCAGCAAGCCCATCGGCTTTTACAACAACTTTTCCGTTAGAATTTTTTATAAACTCCTTAGCTTCTTCAGGATCCTTAAAATTTCTGTATTTCGGAATTGGCACTCCTATGCTCTTCATGAAGTCTTTAGCCCAGCATTTACTTGCTTCAAGGATCGTCTGCTCCTTTCTTGGACCAATCACTCTCAAACCCTCTTCTTCAAGTCGATCAACGATCCCAAGACTCAATGGTTCTTCTGGACCTATGAATACGAGATCAGCATTTTGTTTTGCAAATTTTACTATGTTTTCAAGGTCTCTTATTGAGCCTATGGGTTTATCGTCAACCTTCGCGATCTCACATCTTTCAAAGAATTCGCTTCCAGCATTTCCAGGAGCTAAAAACACTCTTTTGACCTTCTCACTTCGAGAAAAAGCATGAGCGATTGCGTTTCCTCTACCTCCAGCATCGACTATGAGCACGTTCACATTTAGCGTAAACTTTTGAGAGTATATAATTTTTGAATTTCCGAAAGCATTGTCTTGAGGTTGCAAATCCATAGCAAAAAATAAAAATGTTGTTGTATACATAAGAAGGGGTGGTGAAGATCTTCTGGGAAATCGTCCTGTCCTTTGCAGGAGTCATTGCCGGATTTTTCGTCGCTGAATTTGTTCTTGAGAAAATTGGATTAGGAATTAAGAGTCAGAAGACAAAGATAAATGTTAACGAACTTCCTGAATACCTCAATCGTAAGTTTTTGGTCAATTGCGCAATTTTATTTGGAGAAAAAAAGAGATTTTCAAATCTAGAGGATCAAGAAATTGCGGAGATGAAAAGAATGATTGAAGAAATGAACTGCAGAGAGATTGCTATTTTTAAGGATGAAAACTGCAAATTGGCTATAAAAAAAGGAAAAGTCCTTGTTTGTGTTAGGGGTAAGGTTATATCTATGAAAGATCTCTCTGAAATATCCGAAGTCATTCATAGAGCTTTAAGGGGTGTTGGAGAATGATCCTCTTGGTTATAGCCATAGTTTCTACGTTCTCGGTTCCACAAGGGGGAAGTTTTAACCTTACTTTGTCGGATCAAGGTTATGTAGAATTAGACCCTTGTATGTTCTTTGAAGATGCCAAAAGCTCTGGAAACTATTCTCCCGGAGATTACAGAGTAATTGCAAGCTATGGGTGTGATGTTGGAAGAAAAGAGATCTTAATTCGATCACAAAAAGGAGTGGAGCGTATTTTGATAGATGTCGAAAAAGGTGAAAATGTCAATCAGAAGATAGTAGAGATCCAAAAGGAAGCGATTTTGACGAAAAGACAGTTAGAGGAATTAAGTCAGAGAAGAGACTACCTCCAAAGTCTTGTAGCGGTTTTGAATGATATAAATGTCCAGCTTTATGATAAAAATAAAGAACTTGCTGAAAAGAACAACATTTTAGCTTCTGAATTGGATAAAACAAAATTGGATCTCGAAAATTGCTCAAAGAATTTTACAAACTTAGAAAAGAGAATTGGGAACATGCAAACATTGTTAGATTCTGCTAAAATTGAGTTAGATCACTGTAGTGCTGAATTGGCGTCTATAAAAAACTTTCTAAGCAATTCTTCGTTTTATTTGGACGTATTTAAGAATTTAGCTATATTAGCCTTAGCCTTCGTCGTTGGCATCTTTTTAGCGATGTTAAGGAGATACTAATGCAAGTCGTCGTTCTCGGACCAGCGGGGAGTGGAAAGAGCACATTCGTTAAAGAGTTCTCCAATTTTTTGAGAAATTTGGGCTATGATGTAAAATGCGTTAATTTAGACCCTTCAAGCGATCCGATTTACCAAGCAGATATTGATATAAGAAATTACGTTAGAACTGAGAAAATTATGCTTGAATATGGGCTTGGAGTAAATGGAGCGATGCTCAAGTCGATCGAACTCATGTCAGCTTTTAGTGATAAACTGAAATTGGATGCAGATTTTGTTTTATACGATACTCCTGGACAGATGGAGATTTTTATTTACTCTGACAGCGGAATAGAACTTGTTGATAAATTAAAAAGAGTTCAGACATGCGGTTTATTCTTGATAGATGCAAGCATGGTGAGAACTCCAGAAAACTTCGTCTCTGCAATTCTGCAGAACGTGGTTGTTATGCTTCGTATTGGTTTGCCAACTGTAACAGCAATTACGAAGTCCGATCTTTTGAATCTCGATGTTAAAAAACACCTATTGAGTATTAGATTCGGAAAAGGAGTTTTGTCGGAAATAATGGAAAAATTAACTCCCCTCGTAAGCTACACAAGCTTGCGCTACAGAACACTTAAGATTTCCAATGTCGATAAATCAGGATATCAGGATCTTCTATCTACCTTGAGAGAGCTTTTCTGTGCCTGTGGTGATCTGAGTTAACCCTCAGGTATCTCGATTTTACCTTCATCAATTTCTCTAAGAACTTCTTTTGGATTTTTGCCGTCTACGGTGATACCCATCGAAACACAAGTTCCAAGAGCTTCCTTTACGACTCCTTTCAGAGAGTATGACAGAGAGCTGGCTTTTTTCATCTTTGCAATCTTTATGAGCTGTTCGAACTTTATATTGCCCACAAAGTCCTTTCCAGCATTTGCAGAGCCCTTTTCAAGTTTCAACTCTCTTTTTATTAATGCAGATACTGGAGGAATGCCCACTTCGATCTCAAAGCTTCTATCGTCTTTGACTACGATCTTCACTGGCACGTTCAAGCCAGCATAGTCCTTAGTAGCTTCGTTTATTTTGTCCACAACCTGTTTCACGTTCAATCCTAAGGGTCCAATTACAGGTCCTAAAGGAGGACCCGGGGTTGCTTGACCACCAGTTACGAGAACTTCTACCACTTGCATAATCACCCCTCCTTTCTATCAACTATCCTCACATTTTCCGCCTTTACAGTTACGGGAATTGGAACTACCGCTTCAAGCAGTTCTATAGTTATCTCATTCTTCGCTCTATCTACTCTCTTAACTATTCCCTTCTCACCCTTGAATGGTCCAGCAGAAACTTCAACCATATAACCTTCCTTTATCTGCTCTACCGCCTTCTTTGGAGTAAGATAGTGCTGTATATCCGCAAGACTGATCTCTTTCTTAACGATACCTCTAACATGTTGAACTCCACGGGTAGCAATTATTGCATCCTCAATACCTTCTGCCTCTAATATAACATATCCCTTAAGCTCTTTTGGAGCTAAAATGGAGTGCACTTTGAGATTATGCTTCTTCACAGCTAATTCGATCATGTTTGCAACAATTCTTTCCTGATTTGCGGTCGTTTTAATCGCAACGAACTTCATTTAAAGGCACCCGGTAGCACTTCCATTAGCAGATAGATTACGAATCCAACAAAGCCTATGATGAACATTACCACTAATGCAACCTTTGCAGTCGTGGAGAATTCTTCCCAGCTTGGTTTTTTTGCCATTTTTAGCACGTTATAGTATTCACTAAGCTTCTCTTCTATCTTTGGCATACCTCTAAACTAACTCAATGGGTTATTAAATTTTACCTAACGAAATCTATTCCGAACTTCTGGGTTACAGGATAACCTTTACGACCCAAGATCTGGGGGCTTTTGACACCAGTAACAATTAACAACGTCCTCATCGTGTTTTCAAGCTCAGGATCGATCATCGCACCCCAGATGATCCTTGCGTCGGAATCGAGCTTACTGTAGATCTCCTCGACAACACTTTCAGCCTCTTCAACTGTCATATCTGGACCGCCCGTGACGTTAACAAGTGCAGATTTTGCTCCAGAAATATCAACATCAAGCAGCGGACTCTTAAGAGCTTTTCTTACAGACTCAAGAGCTTTGTCCTCGCCACTTGCCTCTCCAAGTCCAATCATCGCCACTCCGCCCTTTTCCATGATTGTTTTAACATCTGCAAAGTCTAAATTCACGAGTCCGGGCTTCGTGATTAGTTCGGTGATCCCCTTTACAGCTCTCATGAGTATTTCATCCGCGACCTTGAAAGCCAAGTTTAGGGGATAGTTTGGCACTACTTCGAGCAGTTTATCGTTTGGGATCACGATCACTGTGTCAGTAACTTCTCTGAGCCTTTCCAATCCTGCTTCTGCATTAGCCCTTCTTACAGCTCCTTCTGCAGTAAACGGATAGGTAACAACTGCAATCGTTAAAGCTCCAGCTTCCTGCGCAGCTCCAGCAACAACTGGCGATGCACCAGTCCCAGTTCCGCCTCCAAGTCCGCATGTGACGAATACCATGTCGCAACCTTCTACGAGCTTCTTGATCTCCTCCTCGCTCTCTTTCGCAGCTTCCTCACCGACTTGAGGCAAACTACCAGCACCAAGCCCCCTTGTCCTTCTTTTACCTAATAGAATTCTTCTATTTGCTTTTGTATAGTAAAGGTGCTGAACGTCAGTGTTTAGGGCTATTAGCTCCGCCCCCTCAACACCTTCTTCGTAGAGTCTTGTGATCGTATTACAACCTGCGCCACCAACTCCGATCACTTTTATTACTGTTTTTAGTTCGTGCAACATCTGAACAATTTCATCTTCAACATTCTCAGCAGGCTTACCTTCAGTCTTCTCTTTTTTCTCTCTTTCCGCTCTTGAAAGAGCCTCCTCAATTATAGATCTCAATCACACCCCCTCCGATACTTTTAATTATGAATGCAAAATAGTATATAAATCCTTTCGTCCTTTGCTCATCTTGGGGTGCGTTAAAAATGGAAAAGCGTAGAGGAATAATTGCTCTAACACAAGCTTTCAGAGAGGCAGTTTCAGAGCTAAAGGATGGATCTAAGATTGTTTTTGTGGGTTCTCCATATGTTTGCACTCCATTTGTTGAGCTTCTTGCCTACGCTGTTCGTGACAAAAAATTCGAAATGCTCTTCATCCCTAAGGCAAACGAGAGTGAAGCAAGGAAGCTAAGCGAATTAGGTGGTTTTTGCTACTTTATAAAGGATGAAAAAGCAGATCCATTCAATCCAGACGCAATAGTTCTTCTTGGGGGGTTGGCGATGCCTAAGTTTGGTTGTTCGATTGAGGAAGTCTCTCAGATGATTGAGAGAATATGTAAGGAAGCGAAACCAATCATTCTTGGTGTTTGTTTTATGGGTATTTTTAAAAAACAAGGTTGGGATAAGGCTTTTAGCTTTAAAACTCTAATTGATGCGAGTATCGAAGTAGAAATCGGATAATTGAAACAAAAAGAAAAAAGAAAAGGTTTATATGTTTTAACTCATTACCATGATTATGTATTGGGACGTGCTGGTATTAACTTTAATTGCCTTAGTCCCGATCATTTTGCCATACTTGGCTCCAGAACTTGTAGTAGAGTTTATAGAATCATACGTTCTTATATATGTCTTATTAATTGTTTTCGTCTCCTTAATTCTCTCTCTGCTTATTTTTATAGGTTCTGAGGGAGAAAGAAGGTATTTAATGCTTTCTATATCCTCAACTCTGGGTGTTTTTGCCTTGGGTAGCGTTTCTGCATATTTTGGTCTTGGAGAAGTCGATTTAGAACTTGAAAAAGCTTATTTACAGCTTATTGAACAAATATCAACTTCTCCACTCTCTTTGCTTTTCTTTGTGGGATTATATTTTCCGCTTTTTGCATTTGGAGTATGGAAACTTGCGAGAGAAATATCTTTTATAAAATTGAAAGATCTGGCAGTTGCACTTGTATTCCCATTGTTACTCATAGCGTTAATCGCTCTGGCAATGGGGGCATCCAATTATCCCGTGGCAGTTCAAGACCTCTACTTCGTGTCTTTATTTCTCGATACAGTATTACTTTTTGTTTACACGATCCTTTTAATGATGTTTTTTGAAACAGAATCTAAAGCCTATTTTCTTATAATTATTGCATATTTGATATTTTGGTTCACTGGGGACATTCTTACGCTTGTGGGTTTTATCTATTGGGGTATCCCAACGGTTTTTTACGCTTTTGCCCTCATAAGCATATACTCTGGCTTGCTTTACGTTTATAGGAGAGATATTGGTTTCCTCACATATTCAACGTTAGTTGAAGAGAAGGAAAAGATCGCTGAACAGTATAAAACAGCAAAGGAGGTTCAGGAGGTTGTGAGTTTAATGAATCGAATGCTTAGACATGATGTGAAAAACAAGCTCCAACTTATAGTCAGCTATGTTGAAACTTATATGATGAAAAAAGATGAATCTTATCTTGAAAAAGTCCTTACGACTGTTGAGGAAATAAGCTCATATTTAGATAGAATTAGAGAGATAGATAGAGCAATTTCCGGAGGATCTGAACCACTTAAGCCAATAAATGTTAGGAAAGTAGTTGAAGATGTGCTGAAAACATACGAAATACCTGCCAAGATTCAAGGTTCAGGTATTGCGCTCGCGGATGATGTTCTTTATTCAGTTATTGATAACATTGTGAATAATGCGATAAAGCACGGAAAAACAGAAAAAATAGATGTATACATTGAAAAGGTAGAAGACGAAATTGAAGTGAGAATTGTTGACTACGGCGTAGGAATACCAGCAGAAGCGAAAAAGAAGATTTTTGAGGGCTACAACTTAACTTTAAAGGAGAAAACCGGAATCGGTCTTTATATAGTTAAGAAGGTTGTTGAAAGATATGGTGGGAGAGTTTGGGTTGAAGACACAAAGCCAAAGGGAGCAACTTTCGTAATAAGACTGAAAGCACCAAAGAAGTGAAATTTTGGGAAAATGTTAAATATTATCAAGGCCGATAAGATTAATTATGAGTAGTGTAATAATCGATCTATACAAAAAATTGCCAAAGGAATCCTTCGAGCTTTTCATTCGAAACCTTTCGGTTAGAGACTATCTTAGAGACATTTGGAAGCAATATGAGATTAGAGGTTCTCTTGGATATTTGAAGGAGTTTGATGGTATTTTTGAAGAGCTTTTTAGGTTCTTTTTCAGACCATTTGAGATCGTGATATTTAATGAAAAGGTGATCAGAAACATAATACCGATTCAGGAGCTATTTACGGGAAGAGATGTAGTTACTGCCTACACAGATTTCTTGGAGAGCGTTATTTCGCACATGAAGTTAACATTTCAGCTTTTTTCAGAGCCAATAGTAATTCAGAAGCTTCCAGTAGAAAAATTCCTTGAAGATTGGAGAGACTTCTTGAGGAAATTTGAGGCTGGTGGAGAGGTTTTAATGCAGGATTATCCGTTTGCTTTGCCAGAAAATGCGAAGAACTATCTTTTGGACTGTTTCACTCATTGGAAAGATTTTGCAAAAGATTATGAGATCTACAAGAAATTAATAAAAAATACTTACTGCAGGGCGGTTGAGAAAATAATAGAATTGGCAAATTCCAATGGCATTAAAAACTTTGATAGTTTTAAGGATCACTTCCAAGAGAATCTTGCAAAAGAATTTGACTCACTTCTCAGATCGGAAGAATATCTGGAAATTCAGGGAAGACTTATGAACACTCTTTTCGATCACATCTATTGTTTAAGAAGATTTTTAGAGCTGATGATCGAAAATAACCCAGCAAGCCCATTTGCAACAGTTTCGCAGATCGATGAAGCCTATAAAAGGATCTTGGATCTTAAGAGAAAAGTTTCAGAACTTGAAAAAAGAATAGAAAGACTAGAGGGGGATATATGCTCGAAAAAATCCGAGAAGTGAGCATAAAGCCATGGACGTGTGAATTCGAAGTTGTGCATGAAGATTGGTTGTTCAAGTTGTTGCACTTCAAAGGCGAGAAGAAACATAAAATTCCGCTACTTTTTGTATATGCATTCATAAATCGTCCTTATGTCTTGGATCTGCATGAAGACGTTAGTGTTGTTCGAAAATTGTTGAAAGAAGGCATTGATGTCTGGATGATCGATTGGGGATATCCAAAGAGGGCGGACAAATTCCTCAGAATTGAGGACTACATCGAATACATAGATCTCTGTGTAGAGCACATAAAAAAGGAATGCAAAGTAGATTCGATAACTCTTCATGGCTATTGTCTTGGATCAACTTTAGCGGTAATATATTCCGCTTTATATCCAGAAAAAGTTAAAAATCTCATAATTCAGACACCACCTTTGAATTTCAACACCGAAAACGCTCTTGCACTCTGGGCTAAGCACATAGATCCACATAGAGTTTCAAGAGCCATGGGAAACGTCAGCGGAGAGATGCTTAACATCGCATTCCTGTTGATCGATCCAATAAGACTTGTTCTTGGGAAGTATCAAGGCTTAATAGACAACATCGAGGATCCCAAGTTCCTTAAGGAGTTTTACTCTATGGATTTCTGGATCTTCGACTCTCCAGCAGTCGCTGGTAGTGTTTTCGAGGAATACATCGATCAGTGGTATCACAAAAACGAGATCATGAATGGGACTTATACGATTGGTGGCAAAGTTGTGGATCTGAGCAAAATTACGATGTCTTTGCTTGCTCTTTATGCTGAGAAGGATCATATAACCCCACCAAATGCGGTAATACCATTCTTAGAAAAAATACCTTCAAAGGATAAAAAAGCGATGAGTGTGGATAAGGGGCATATAGGGCTAACGGTGAGCAAGAGCTCTCATGCAAAACTCTGGAACGAGGCAATAAAGTGGATCTTGGAGAGATCAGATTGATCTGAGATCAACGACTCTCTTAGCTTTTCCCATCGATCTCTCTATACTTCCTTTTTCAACAAGCTCAACGTTTGTTCTAAGAAGAAGCTCTTTCTGTAAAACTCTTTGAATTTTCTGCTGAAGCTCCTTTAGATCCCAGAGTTCTCCTGTGAAGATCTCGTCCCTAACTTCAACTTTCACCGTGATCTCATCAAGCCCGGATTCTCTTGTCAGCACGATCTGGAAGTTATCTCCAACTTCTGGTATTTGCATGAGCACATGCTCTATCTGACTTGGAAATACATTGACTCCACGAACTATTAGCATGTCATCACTTCTTCCAAGTATTCTTAAGAGCCTCGGGTGAGTTCTCCCACAGGCACATTTATCGCTTTCGAGGATCGTTATATCTCCTGTGCGATATCGGAGTATTGGCATTGCTTCCTTAGTTAATGCGGTTAAAACGAGTTCCCCTTTTT
>JANXDJ010000023.1 GCA_025059545.1 Archaeoglobaceae archaeon | reverse complement strand
ACGGGTGTGCCTTGTAGCGTAGCCATTCAACCACCTCCTTACAAAGATTGGTGGATAGGTATTTCTATATAAAGTTTGTGGTGAAGCTCTTAGAGTTTGGAATACTTACCAGCTATGAATTCAAAAATCAATCTCGCTGCGAGTATCTGCGTTATTTTATTATCATCTGGAACTACTTCCACAACATCCAAGGCTATTATTCTGTCCGAAATATTTGAAAATAATTCCAATAAAATCTTTGGACTGATTCCAAACGGTTCTGGTGTAGAGACTCCAGGAGCAAAGCTTGGATCGAAAGTGTCGACGTCGATTGATAGGTAAATTCTATCGTAATCCTCAATTAATTTTCCGAGATCCTTGTAACTTTTTAGATCCCATGAAAAGAGGTATTTTATTCCATTTCGATCTGCAAAAATTCTCTCTTCCTTGCAACCACTTCTAACACCAGCGATGACGATATCAAAACCTCTCTCAAAAATTCTTCTCGTAGTGCAAGCATGATTGAATCTATTTCCGTCGAATTCGTCTCGCAAGTCAAAATGTGCGTCGAAAACTAAAAAACAGCAGTTTTTGAATTTTCTGGTAGATAAACAGCTTATACTGTGCTCTCCACCTATGGCAACTGGGATTCCTGAAATCTGGTTGAGTAGTTCTTCAACTCTAATGCCTATTTCCTCAAAACTACCGTCGCAGTTTATGTTTCCAGCATCACAAACCTTTGCGAGCGATAAGTCAAAGGAGAAAAACTGTGAATACGATTCAAGATTCCAGCTTGCTTCCCTTATTGCATTCGGAGCAAATCTTGAACCCGGTTTAAAAGATTGAGTCGCATCGTAGGGTATACCATAGATCACGAATTCGGCATCTTCAATTTCAGAATTTGAGATCGAAAAATAGTTATCTATATGCATTAAGCCATCCTTTCTATTTTTCTCTTGCCAAGAGACTCGATATAAATCACTTCTTTTCCTGTAGAGATCTTCTCCCTAAGATCTTCCGGAATTGGAAGTTCAAAAGTTTCAAAAGTGCTCAAATCCATAAGTTGAGCGTTATCCTTCGCAATGCTAAGAACTTGTGCCCTTTTTCTTTCAACCATAGGTATATAGATTTTAGCTGTAACTGGTTCTACTATACTCCTTTTCTGCGAATCAAAAATCCCTATAGCATCAATCCTTGCTTTCGCTGCTCCATGCTTTCCGGGTTTGCTGACAGAGATGCTGATGATCTCGCAGGGCTCATCATCGATTACGACATAACCTCCTTCTCTAAGTTGTCTGACTTCTGCTTGCTCTTTCATAATGAAAACCGAATTATGGAGATGATTTAAAGCTTTTGCTACTTAAACCCTTATGACATTTCTTGCAGATCTGTATAACCGATGCATAATTGCCTCTCCAATTCCTTTTTCCTCAATGCCCTCAACGAGGATAACCTCTGCACCCATGCTTTCAGCTTTTCTAAGAGCATCAAACAAATTCATAGCATAGCTCTCTAAGCTTTCTCCAACCTCTATAACTCTATCCCCATAAACGTTTTTCCTTGCTATAACCACTGCATTTCTACTCCTCGCGAGAAATTTTTTTATTGCCTCCTCAATTCGTGTTCCAACGAAGACATAAACATCTGCGGAGATCTCATATTGACCGAAAATATCTTCAGAAGACTCTATATCGACGAATTTTCTTAAAATTTCTGTGCTAACTGCTCCGGGTCGGAGAAGCTTTGCTGGAGAAACAGTTACATCCAAAATTGTTGATTCAATCCCGATCTTGCACTCACCAACTATCACCGCATCGATCCTCTCTCCAAAATCTGCGATTACATGCTCATACCTCGTTGGGCTCGGTCTTCCAGAGATATTTGCTGAAGGCACAACGATCGGTCTTCCGAGTTCTCTCGATAGAGTCAGGGGGATTTCATGTGAAGGCATCCTAATAGCTACTTTCTCCGAATTTGCGGTAACAATTGGGGGTATTTTTTTATTTTTCAGAATAAGCGTAAGAGAACCGGGGAAAAATGCTCTAATTAGCTTCTCTGCAATCTGATTAACCTCTGCAATTTCATATATATCTTCAATTTTTCCAACTCCGACAATTAGCGGTTTATTTTTAGGTCTTTTTTTAACTTCATAGAGCCTTTCGATAGCTGTTTCGTTAAAAGCATCACAACCTATCCCGTACACAGTTTCGGTTGGAAATGCGACAATACCGCCATTCTTCATAATTTCGACCGCTCTTCTTAGATCACTTTCCACAGGATATAGGAGTTCCATGAGAAAAATCGGTATCTCTCCTTTTAAATCTTCCTAAACAAAAGATTTTTTATCTTGATCCTCTATTGATGGCATGGACAAGGGCGAATTTCAAGCAATTGTTGAAGAGATCTATGAAAAGTTTAAAAGTTATGGCGTGGCAAGAAAAGAGATTGAGAGTAGATTAAAGCTCCTTCTTTTTGAATTCAAGGTTCCAAAAGAGGAGGCCAAAAAGACTATAATCAACGGTTTGAGAAAAAATTACAACATTTCGAAGGGGGATTTAAAGCCCTCTCTAACGAAGATCTCCGAAATAGAACCTAACAGATGGGTTAGCTTGAAAGCCAAGGTAATCCAGCTGTGGGAACCAAACAGTCCAGCAATTGCTCAAACAGGGTTGATAGGAGATGAAACTGGCACAGCAAGATTTGTTGTTTGGTCGAAGGCGAACAAGAAGAGATTAGAAGAGGGTAAGTGCTATCTGTTTGACAGAGTTGTAATAGACGAGTTTATGGGAGTTAAGAGTGTAAAAGTGACGAGTGCAAGCGATGTTAAGGAGATCCCAGAAGAGATCGAGGTCAAGGAAGAGGAGGGAGAAGTTGAGGTTATTGGGGCTCTGGTTACTATACAGCAGAACAGCGGATTATTGCAGACTTGCAAAATTTGTGGTAGAGTTGTAAAAGCGGGGCTATGTGTCGAGCATGGTAAAGTTGAAACAAATGAGATCTTGCGTTTAAAGGGAGTTCTTGACGATGGTGAAAGAATTTACGATCTTACTCTGGACGAGAAATGTGTAAGCGCTCTTACTGGAATTGGACTTAGAGAAGCGAGAAAGATCGCTGAAGAACACTTAGATCGAAGCGTAGTTCTATTAGATTTAAAAAAGAGGCTTCTTGGCAAATATTTGCGTGTCTATGGTGAACTTAAGTTCAGATCACTTAATGCAAGCAGAGTTGAATTTTACAAGCCAAAAATTCTTGAAGAGGTTGAGAAAGTTCTTGAGGAGGAGGGAACATGATAAGAACCGCCAAGAGAGAAGTTGCAAAGAGAGTTTTCTCAAAGGAGTTCAATTCTTCGAAATTTAAGGTTGGAGGAGAAGGA
Organism: Archaeoglobaceae archaeon; assembly: GCA_025059545.1. The sequence goes on along the minus strand of JANXDJ010000023.1, from coordinate 14,915 downwards.
GAGAAAGAAGCTGTCTACGTTCTTACTCCTCTTGGACTTAGATGTAACAGACTCTTTATAGTGGGAGTTTTGCTTGAGAAGGAAGAAGTAAAGCCAGATTCGGACATGTGGCGAATCCGTGTGGCAGATCCAACAGGAGCGTTTCTTGGATTTGTAAGCAAGTTTCAGCCCGAAGCGCTTGAAGCTTTGGTAGATCTAAATCCTCCCGAGATAATAGCAGTTACAGCAAAGGCAAAAATACTCGAAAGAGGAGATCGAGTCCTTCCACTTATAAGACCCGAAAACATTAGCGTTTCGGACTTCGAAACTCGAGACTACTGGGTCTTAGAGACAGCAAAGGCTACTTTGAAGAGGATTAAAGCGATTGAAAGAGGAGAGGACAAAGTTACCATAGAAAAATACAATCCCGATACTGAAGAGTTCCGAATGATAGTCATTAACGCTTTGATGAAGCTCAAAGAGGAGCAAACTGTTTTAGAGAAAGAAGAAAAGGCTGAGAGGAAGAAAAAGGAGGAAAAGGAAAAAGACTTAGGTTTCGAACTTGATGAAGAGATTGTCGATTTAAGTGATTTTGACATCGGAGACTAATCTCTCGTAATCCAACTCAGTGATGATTCCATTTTTATTTAGAACCCTATTAGCTTCTTCGATGTTTTCGCAATCTCTTATCAACATTGCGGTCTCATTCATCTCAAATACACTTTTTGCTCTGAAGTAGAAAATAAGAGCAGAAATCGGCGTTATTAGCACAGTTCTACCTTTTCGTATCTTTTTCAATCCCAATTCCCCCCTATGCGCCATTATCGGTATTCTGCTCGCTTCTGTTACGACATCCTCACAGAGCTTGAGCATCTCTTTGCAATCTTCTGAAGTAATTGAGGAACATCCAAGGAAACCAATTTTTTTGTAGATCTCTGCAATGTTTAACATCAATTCCTCGAACTTTAACTCTCCATCGCTTCCTATTCCTACTACAGAAACAAAGCCGTTGATTTCATTTAGCACCGCAACGCTCATAGCATCTGCAAGTGGACTTCTCACACCAGATTCGTAACCAACAGCAAGAGCGTCACCACCAGCATCAACTCCAATCGTAATTCCTATTTTTTTCTCAGCTATGAACTCTTCCAATCCTCTTGCAAGCTTTTTTGCCCCTTTTGTTATGTCAAGAGCAAGAACTTCTCCCAATTGCTTTGCAGATCTCGCAAGATTCGGTTTAATTCCGTAGTTAGTTCTGCAGTTCTCTTTTAACAAGGCTATGACTTCGTTGAACTTTTCAGCGTTTTCAAGTTCTTCTATTGCCCTTGGACCAGGCTTTGGATCTATAATCAACCTGTCCCAAAGAACTCCCCCATAGATGATCTTGAAATCAAATAGCTTGAGAAAGTTTGCAACTGGAATCGTGCTTACTATGTCTCCTCCACCACCCATCCCAAAAACGAGGGCTTTTTTTTGTTCGCATTCTTTTAGAATTCTGATTATTTCCATACTTAGTTGAGCTGAACTATTGCATATCTTCTTTGCGATCTAAGAAGAGATTTCGTTTAATCTCAAAATTCAGAAAGATTTATAATCAAAAACAGTAAGATTTAAACATGAGATTTACGAGAGTAGTATCACTAATATTGATACTCACCGGAATCGTTCTCTTCCTTGGCTGTGTCCAGCCACAAACGGTTGTTGAAGAGAAAGTCGACTGGTATAAGAATTTCAATACGAGCTTGCATTATACAAGACAGGGGAAGATAACATTTTACTCCGCTGAGAATGGAGGAGTGGAGTTGATAACAGGAAAGCCAATAACTGACTTTGATTGTGTTAAGTGTCATGCAAACACGAAGGCAAATGGTCAGCCGATAATTACTGAAACCTACACTCCTGATTGTTACGACTGCCATGTGACTCCAGGAGACAAAGTAAACGACTCCATATGCTTAGGATGCCACGCAAGACAAAGAACTGAGATTGCAGTGCTGAATTTACCAGACGTGCATAGAGGTATGAGTTGTATGGACTGCCACAACAAGGAGGATATCATGGGAGATGGTAATCACTACAAAACCCTGCTGGAAAGAGAGACTATGGTCAAGTGCACTGATTGCCATCAATACAATGGTAGCACAGTTCACAATCTCCATGGAAAAGTCTATTGCACCTCCTGCCATCAGACAACGGTTATAACTTGCTATAATTGCCATCTAGATAGTGCAGAAGAACATCAGAAGAGGGCTTTCAGACCGATAGCTGGCTTCGAGATTCTTGTTAATTATAAAGATAAAGTTTATCCCGCAAACTTCATGACTGCTGTTTACCACAATAGAACTTTTGTCACCTTACAGCCCTTCTATTCGCATTCGATTAGCAAAGAAGCGAAGAAGTGCGATGAATGCCATGGAAACGAGAACATTAAGAATTATCTTGCTACAGGTAAAATAGTAATGACTACTTGGAACGAGAGCAATAAGAGCTTGAAATCGATCCGTGGAGTCGTCCCTCTACCAGAAGACTGGAAATCGGCTCTTAAGTTTGATTACATCACCTACATCGGAGATCCTTCAAATCCAGTAAAGCCAGAGCCATACAATTGGACCTTTATAAAAAATGAATCAGAAGTCATGCAGCTATTTGCCGCAGAACCTTTGACGAGTGAGCAGATCCAGAAGCTTGCAAAAGAATATGGAAAACGTTGATCTTTAAATTTTTAGAATTTTAGATAACCTCTTCTTTCCAGCCACTCGACCTGTGGGTTTGTATAGCGCCAAACTATGTCCGCACGATCTTTCTGAAACGACCAAGGAACTACTATCACAACATCTCCTTCCTTGATCCAGATCTTCTTTCTCATTTTACCCGGGATTCTACCGAGCCTTTCTACACCATCCTCGCATCTGACTTTAATATGCCCAGCGCCAAGCATCGAAGAGACAATTCCAAACATCTCTCCTTTCTTTTTGTCCGGAAGCCGAACCCTTACTATTTCCTCCTCACTCAGAGTGACACCTCTTGAATTCAAAGTGCAGTATGGCTTAAATAGTTATCTGAATAGCTTTTTTTGTAGTGAGTCTATTCTTTCGCCCAACTCTCTTATTTCAGGTCTGATAGCCTTTGAAATTCTGTTTTCAAGCTCATCCGAACTTATCACGATCGTCCTTTTAACGCTTTGGAATTCCTCTGTCATTTCCTTCATTCTCATTTCCACGCTAATCAATAGCATTGCTAAACTCGTCATGAGCAGTGCAGCAAGGAAAACGAGGACAGGTTCAAATCGGTTATACATCGACAACCACTGATAGACAAGAGCAGCTGCAGAGAAGACCATTACGATCGAAAGAATGACTTCTCTAAGCATTTCTCTCCAGCCAAGCATGTCTTTATTTAAACATATGACTATTTATACTTTTTTATTAATCCCCAAGTTCAACGGAGCTCAAAGTAGGATAAATGATTTATTCGATAAATGCCAATACCAATTGTGGAATTTGTCGCACACCCAATGATCAGAGAAGGAGTTCTTGAAAGGAGACTGTATCAGATTACGATAGCAATGAATGCCTTAATAAAAAATACGCTTGTTATAATCCCTACTGGTCTTGGAAAGACCTCTATTGCGGTTCTTGTTATAGCTTCAAGACTTCTTAACGAGAATGGAAAAGCTCTTTTTGTTGCTCCAACAAGACCGCTCGTTGAACAACATGCCAATTTCTTAAAAAGAGTGCTGAAAATAGAAGAAGATAGAATAGTCGCAATTAGTGGTGAAGATGAGCCAGATAAAAGAGCAGAGCTATGGAGCTTTGCAAAGATCATAGTTGCAACTCCACAAGTCGTCGAGAACGACATAATTGCCGGTAGAGTCAATATAGAAGATGTTGTAATCGCTGTTTTTGATGAAGCTCATAGAGCAGTTGGGAACTATAGCTACGTTTTCATCGCAAAGGAGTATATGACAAGAGCGAAGAAGCCATTAATTCTTGCTCTAACTGCTTCACCCGGAAGCGATCCTGAGAGAATCATAGAGGTCGTTAATAACCTGCACATCGAGTCGATAGAACTTAGAAGTGAGCACGATGACGATGTTCAGCCTTATGTCAGCGAGAAGGAGATAGAATGGGTCAAGGTCGAAGTTCCGAAGGAGATAACGGTTCTTAAAGAGAAAATAGAGACGAGTCTGAAGATCAGAATGAAGAGAATGAAAGAGTTCGGTATAGAGATCCCAGATAAAGCCACTAAAAGAGAATTGCTCGAGCTTCAAGAGCTAATTCAGAGTGAGATTGGGAGGACACAAAAGCCAGAGCTTTTTGAAGCGAGCTCAATTCTTGCAGAGATCTTAAAACTTTCTCACGCGGTTGAATTGATCGAAACTCAGAGTGTTGAGAGTTTCAAAAGCTATTTAAACAAGATCCTCAAAGAGAGTTCCTCGAAGGGAGGTAGCAAGGCTTCAAAGAGCATTGCAAGTGATCCGAGCTTTAGAGATGCTCTTATTCTTGCTATGAGGCTAACAACAGAACATCCAAAAATTGAAAAGCTTAAAGAGATCATTAAAAGGCAGTTAGAGGAAAAAGATGATTCGAGAATAATGGTATTTACGAATTACCGCGATTCAGCAGATTTTCTTGTTTCTGAAATTTCAAAAATAGCTCCCGCAGTTAAGTTCATAGGTCAGGCAGACAGAGAGAACGATAGGGGAATGAAACAGAAAGAACAAGTGGAGGTTTTACAAAAGTTTCGAGAGGGCATTTACAAGGTTCTCGTAGCCACTTCCATTGGTGAAGAGGGGCTCGACATTCCTGCAACTGATCTTGTTGTATTCTATGAAGCAATTCCTTCAGAGATAAGAGCCATACAACGCAAAGGAAGAACTGGAAGGGGTAGAAAGGGAAGAATAGTTGTCCTAATGGCTAAAGGAACGAGAGACGAGGTATATTACTACACAAGCTTGAGGAAAGAAAGAGCCATGTTCGAAAAGCTTAGGGAGATAAAGTCCATGCTTGAAAAGCGTGGGCTGAAAGGGCAGGTGAAACTAACTGATTTTGAAAAAACTGGACTTAAAATCATAGTAGACTCAAGAGAAATGCGCTCTGAAGTTGTTAAATCACTAAGAGAGTTTGGTGCCAACTTAGAAGTTAAAAATCTCGAAGTTGCAGACTATGTGCTTAGCGATAGGGTTGCAATTGAAAGAAAAACCATTGATGACTTTGTAGATAGCCTTATTTCAGACAGGTTGTTTCCGCAGGTCTTGAATCTCAAGTCATACCAAAGACCAGTCCTAATTCTGGAAGGAGAGAATATATACCGCAGAGCAGTCCATCCCAATGCAATTCGAGGTGCAATTGCAACGATCGTCACGGATTTTGGAATTCCAATACTCTTCACAAAAGACGAAAAGGAGACTGCAGAGTTCATGATCGCAATAGCAAGAAGAGAACAGGAAGAGAAAAAGCGGGAAGTCGTTGAACACTATGGAAAAACTAAAAGAACACTTAAAGAGGAGCAAGAATATCTTGTTTCTGCAATCTCCAATGTAGGAAGCGTGATTGCAAAGAATCTGCTTGAGCATTTTCAGACGATCGAGAAAATTGCAACTGCAAGCGAAGAAGAGCTAATGGAAGTCCCCAAGGTTGGAAAGAAGACTGCACAGCGTATAAGGCTTTTGATGACCACTCCTTATCGCGAGGCGGACAAATACGATATAGAAAATTTTTAAATCTGAGAACTTTCAAAATATTAAAAAAGCCACGGTAGCTCAGCAGGGAGAGCGCTTGCTTGGTAAGCAAGCGGTCGCGGGTTCAAATCCCGCCCGTGGCTTGTCTGATTTTTATACAAGAATTAAATCGGGCTGAACTTGTTATTTAATGCTTTTAAATGGATTTTTAGATGAATTTTGAGATGTTGAAGACGGTTATGTGATCTCGATAAAATGGCTTGTAGTCATCTAAATCTCTAACAAAAAAGTTGAAAAATTTTTAAATATCTTTAAACTAAATATAATTCATGAAAATGATCTTCTACGCCTTGCTTGGAGTTGCAATCGGCATGATGTCCGTATATCTTGTCCTAAGCATTTCTCCAGATTTCCTATGGATACAAAACGATGTCTGGAGAACTTCTCTTGTTGCAGGCTCTGAGCTTGCGGATCCATATACGAGGGCGATAGTTGCCAAGAATTATCTATATGTTCTAAACAGATCTGAAGCCATTTACTTTATAGCCAAAAGCGATGGAGAAAAAGAGCTTGATAGAGGATGTGATTACAAAATAGTTGGTGAAGATCTACCAGCAAGATGGTGGAGCCTCACAGTTTATGGGGAAGATAACTTTCTGATACCGAATGAATATGGGAAATACTCAATAACATCCGCAAATGTAGTAAAGAAAGGCGAAGTATGGGAAATACACATTTCGAGAGAACCTAAGGGCGATAATTGGATCCCTCTTAGAGGAGAAGGTAAGTTCTACATAACTCTAAGGCTCTACAATCCAGAAAATGTTGTTTACGAGAAAATAAAAGAGATTAGACTTCCAAAAATAATTCGGGAATGATGCAGATGAAATTTGAGAAAGAAAATGCGAAAGGATTGGCTATACTTGTTTTATTTGCTCTATTAAGCCATTTCCTGCTATTATACTCCTACCCCTACATCGTCGTGATTTCAAACTATCTTGCCACAAGGGATGAAGTAGAGGTCAACGAAGCCTATCATCAGAAGCCAGTGGATGAGACTTTCAGAAAAGTCGTGATGCCAAGTCCCGATCTCCTTTACTCTGCCTGCGTTTTTGATATAAGCAAATCAGACTTGCTGATCGAAGCAAAAGTTCCAAACTTTACTTATTGGTCTGCTTCTTTCTACTCCATGAGCACAGACAACTTCTTCACGATCAACGACAAAATGGCGAAGGAGAAAATAAGCCTGACGTTAACTAAGAATAAAAGCTGTGAGAACAAGGATTGCATAATATCTCCAAGTGATCGTGGCATAGTCATTTTCCGTATCTTCATTCCAGATAAATCGCTTTTACCTGAGCTTATGGAATATCAGAAGACGATCAAATGCAAGTCAGTGAGAGAAAAACTTTAATAATTAAAAACTATATTTTATTTAATGATAGTTAGCCAGTTTGAGATTCCAGATTGGATCGAGGAGATCTTTCAATCTTATCTGACTGCGGAATTTACCTATATGGACGGAAAAAATCCAAGAACGATCGCAGTTTTGCCTTACTACGATTCCAACAGGAAATCTATAGTGATAACGACTTCACCGGCTTTTTACAGAAAGGTGGAATGTGTAAAAAAGAATCCCAGAGTTTCGATACTTTTCAGCAACTCAAAGTTCAGTGGGATCGAAGGTAATGCTGTAGTTTTGGTTCAGGGATTTGCAAAAGTGGACGAAGATATAGAAAAGAACATGAATTACCTCCTTTTCCTAATGATGAACCAAAAGGATAACTGGAAAAAGACTGTAGTGGCGAAGATGGTTGAAGAGTTGATGTCTCCTTTAGCTAAGAAGCTGATGGATTGGTATGTTTATAGGATAGTAATAGAGATAAAACCGCAAAGGATACTTTTTTGGCGTGATGGAAACTTGGATAACCCTCCGGAAATCATAGAGGTGAAATTTTGAGACTTAAAAAGTTGCTAAGGGAATTTGAAAGAACGGTGGTTTCATTTTCTGCGGATGACTATCCGATCAGCTTCCCCTCCACTCATTTTAAGATACTCAAAAACAAAATAATCCTCCCAAAGCCGAAAGGATTGTATTTTGACATAAACAAGAAAAGAGCCTGCATGCTTTTCCACACGCACAACGAGTTTGTGAAGAAGATCAGATCCGTTACTTTATACGGAATTCTAACTCAAGGTGGTAACTTTCTTGAATTTGAACCAAAAAAGTGTTACAAGTTTAAACAAGGTGGCTTTAGCACGATCAGGTTCATAATCTGTGGAAAAAGAAGAGTTAGAAAATATCTTAGAGAGCATAAGAAAAAGTCAATATTTTGAAGGACTAAAAGAAAAATAAATACACCAGAAAATTTTTAAATTAAATGAAGAATTTTGATAGTGGAAGATTTAAATTGGAAAATCATAGTGGATGAACTTTCATCTGGGGTTGTTATTGTTAATCGGTTAGGGAAGGTTGTCTATGTAAATAAGATTTTGGGAGAAGTAAGTGGATTGGAATACGAGGAAATGCTGAATAATCCTCACAAGTATTTCGTGCCAGAAGACTATACGAAGCTCGCTGAACTGGTTGTAAGAACCTTCGTTGAAAGAAGAAAGAAAGTCGATCCACCTTTAATTATAAGATCCTTCGATGCTTACGGGAACATGCGCTGGATTGAGGCACGTGCGAGGTTTGCAGAGATGAGTGGGAAACCATACTGCCTGCTCGTATACACTGATGTCTCTGAAAGGGTTGCTTTGCAGAAGAGAGTTGAAGAACTAAATGAATATCTTAGGCTGCTAAACAGCATGATAAGACACGACATTCTTAACATTTTTACGAGAATTTACTCATTCTTAGAGCTTTTAGAAGAAGAATACAGTCCTGAATTTCTCGAAAAAGTTAAAAAAGCAGTAGATAGTGGAATAGAATTTATAAAGAAAATGAAGGAACTCGAATCTACAATGGAAATTAAAAGAAATCCATATAAACTGAAAAACGTTCTAAAAGAAGTTGCCGATAGCTACGGGGCTAAGATTATTGTTGAGGGAGATATAGATGCGGAGATATTAGCAAATGAAGGTATATACAACATTTTTGGTAACCTGATCGGAAATGCTATAAAGCATGGTAAAGCTTCAGAAGTAAGAGTGAAGATTTCTACTAATGATGAGAATGTAGAGGTCCTCTTAGAAGATAATGGAACAGGTATACCCGAGGAAAACGTCTCTAAGCTATTCACAAAAGGTTTTACTACTGGAGGGAGTGGACTTGGGTTGTTTATAGTAAAACAACTAATGAAAAGCCTTGATGGTGAAATAACGCTCATAAATCCACAAAGATCCGCATTTTTGCTCAAGTTCAGAAAAACCAAAAAAGAAAATCAAATTTTAGATAGAGGAACAATTAGCGCATCTTCTTCACCCTAAGCGCTATTATTAGAACAAAGATAATTAGGGCAAGGATATAAGGATAGTATATCTCTATCCAGCCTTTTTCGAGAACCTTAACGTAGACATAGAAATTGCCAGAAACTTCTTCTCCATCCGAGTTCTCTGCCTTATAGCTTAGCTCGATTCTGTAGTCGTTGTTTGGAATCACATCTTTATCTACATCGATCTTGAAACTGAGGTTTGCAATGCCGCCACTTTCGATCCTATCTAAGTAAGCTTCGGGCGTTTTAATCCTTATTCCGGGACTTGGATTTAGCTTGAAATGAACGTTCTTTGCTAATCCGCCAGTGTTTGCCACTTTAAGAGTTATGATGTTTTCACCATGGTAAGCTAAAGCTTTCTCCAACGATTGGAAGAATGGGTTTAATTTTATTGAGAGTTGAATATTTTTAATCTCCGAATTTTCTATTAGCTCTGAAGCGATTATTCTATAATCAGCCAATATAGCTAACTCTCTAATGCCAAAGCTTGCATTTTCTTGCACTCTAAACTTAATAAAAACTTTTCTAACTTCTCCCGGACTAAGATAGCCTAAGAGAAAGTCCTTAGCATCGAACTCGAAGCCTTCGGGTTCAGAAATTCTCAGCCTTAATGCGGAAATTGGATAAGCATGATTGTTCATCACTGCAATCTCGATGATCCCGATCTCTTTTCTCTCGAATTTCGATTTACTCAGCGCGAATTCCAGACCTTTTCTGATTGTTTCTATTTTCATTGGTATCTCAATTTCCTCGTAACCCTTTTTCCATCCGTTTTCATAGTAGAGATAATTTAAAGCCAAAATGAACTTCTCAGCTTTTGGAATGACTTCAAAATACACCGTTGAGGAGTTCAATGGCTTAAAATAGGGCAGATAAATGACTTCTGGTGTAACACTTTCAAATCCCAAAAGCCTAATTTCGACGTCTCTTGCTTCTCCCATTCCGGAATTCAATATGGTCAGCGTTAATTTCGTTACTTCTCCTTCATAAAGCCTAGAAGTCAAGGAATAAACCCTAAATTCTGGTTTAGCTGACTCAAGAACTTCAATTTCGATTTCGAAAATCTCAAAATCATCGCAATATTGATAACTATAAGTTCCGCTCTGATTCAGAACATTACAGAGTTTTTCATAATCCACATGCAGTGTGAATGAACTCTTTCCACTCGCATTTTGCGGAATCGCTACTAAAAAGCTTAGCTCCACGCTGTTTCTTGCTGGAAGAGCAGGGATGTAAAGCTTGCCGGTTTTCACATCAGCATCACCACTCTCAAGCCTTATTTCTAGATTGTAAGCAGTTAGAGAGCCATTGTAGAGTAATTCTTTTTCAATCGATCCGAACTCTAATTTTTCAGGCTTTGCAAGGTTCACAAGGACTATTTTAACTTCATTAAGTTTTCCCGCGATTAAATAGCTCGTTTTCGAATAAGCTTCAAGTTCTGGCTGAGCTAATACCGCTGGGATTAGCAAAAGCAAAAATGCAAACAACAATATTTTCATTACACACCACCTCTTACAGTTCTTCTTAAAACACCCACAGCCAGAGTCACACTAAAGAACATGTAAACCACAAGAACAGAAAGCTGGGGCAATATAACTTCCAACCCACTTCCTTTTATCATTATCTCCCTAAAGGCAATGTTTGCATAAGTGAGTGGAATGAAATAAGCAAAAATTTTCGCCGCTTCTGGCATGCTTTCGAGAGGGTAGAAGAATCCTGAAAGGAATATGCTTACCAACCCTACGATCATCGCTCCTTGGATTCCCTGAAGTTGTGTTGCTGATCCAGCAGAAATTGTAAGTCCTAAACCAATAGATCCCGCCAAGAATAGAAATTGAGCAAGAATAAGCAAGGCGACGCTCCCTTTGATCTCAACACCAAATAAAGTATGCGTTAAAAACATAACAATTAGCGTATCGAAGGTTATTATTGTCGTTATCGCTAAAAACTTTCCAAGCACTATATCTGAGCTCTTCAGCGCTTTCAAAGACAATTCAAGAGTTCCTTCTTCTTTTTCTCTTGCTAAAGAGCTTGCTGAAAGTATTAATCCGATCATTAAGGTTACAACGCCAATAAGTGCTGGAGCAACAAAGTCGATGAGCCTTGTCTTAGTGGAAAAAACGAACCTTTGCTCAACATCAACCCCTCCAAAAGTTTCTAAGGATAAGCGATTGGCTATGCTTTTGATTCCATTTAGAACAGAAATTGCTACATTTGATTTTGATTCATCTGTATAAACTTCCAATTTCGCACTTCCGGTTAAAAATTCCTTTTCGAAATCCTTCGCAATAAAGATTACCGCATCCGCCTTTCCACTTTTTATCAACTCTACGCCTTCACTTTTTGTGTCTACAAAATACTCAATTTCGAAAGTATCTCCATAACTCATCATAGAGATCAGATTTCTTGAAAGGTCACTTTCAGATTCATCGACAACAGCAATTCTAACGTTTCTTATCTCTCCAGAAAAAGCATAGCCGAAGACGAGAGTGAGAATTACTGGTTGAATCAGAATTATTGCAAATAGTCTTCGTTCTCTAACGATTGTTTTCAGTTCTTTGAGAAACACGATCTTGAGTGCCATTCAACCACCTATCAACTTAAGAAAGGCATTTTCTAAAGTTTCACTCTCCAATTCTACACGAAAAACGTTGAAACTTTCCAGAGTCTTAATAATATCTGGAACTTTTGCTTCCGCATCATCTACAAAAACCCAGATTTCGTCTCCTTTTATTTCAGCATTCAATTCAGCTTTTTTTAGTATCTCTAATGCCAAATTAATATCTTTGACCTTTATCTTCACAATTTCTCCGCCTAAGGCTCTTCTTTTTATCTCTTCTGGGCTACCTTCTGCTAAAATCTCTCCATCCCTCATCAGAACAATTCTTTGACACTTTTCTGCTTCATCCATGTAGTGCGTTGTGATCAAAATCGTTTTTCCCTCTCTATTGAGCGATTCGAAGTATTCCCAGAAGGATTTGCGTAGCTTTGGATCAACTCCAGCAGTGGGCTCATCAAGGATTAAGAGATCGGGTTCATGAACAATTGCACATGCAAAAGCGCATCTCTGCTTCATTCCTCCGCTTAAGTTTCTAACGAGTCTATTGCGAAATCTCTGAAGTTCTGTTAACTTTAAAAGCTCTTCCACCTTCTCTTTGATCTTCTTAACACCATAAGCTTCAGCGAAGAATCTAAGATTTTCCTCAACAGTTAAGTTTAAGTAAAGTGGGGCATTTTGAGGCATCCATCCTAATTTTTCAGCTTTAACTTCTATTCTTCCCTCATAGGGAACAAAACCGAGAATTGCTTTAATCGTCGTTGTCTTTCCTGCTCCATTTGGTCCGAGCAAGCCGAGGATTTCACCCGCCTTTACTCTAATGTTCACGTTCTTGACTGCAACAAAATTTCCAAATCTTACAGTGAGATTTTCGAGAACTATTTTATCCATGCTTTTTTTACTCAACAAAAGTTATAAATCTGTTGTCACCTGAAAAGGAGAGTCTTGCTGTTGTAAAAGAGAACGAAAATTTCATAGCGATTAACGTCCGATTTCCTTTTATAGTATTTCTCCAGAGGAGTTTACTCGAAATTCTGTGGAAGGAATATTGTTTATAGCTTCTTTTAATTACTCTTAGCCTTCCTGAGAAAATTTTAAATACTCCAAGAGTGAGTGCAAAATAATGCCAGCTAAACCAATGCAAACCTACACATATTTCTTCGATTTTAGGTTTAGCTGGAGCTATAGGTTTAGCTACTAAAAGGAGGTGTTCTGCATTGGCTTCGTCTGCGTATATCTTTATGCTCTATAAATATAAGAGGTGTTTTATATGATTGGAAAATTAAGGAGATTGCGGAGAATAATACGAAATGGAAGAACTTTGATCATGCCAATGGACCATGGAGTTAGCAAAATAGAACATGGGCTTGAAAACGTCGAGGAAATTCTAAAAGCAGTGAGTGACTATATCGATGCGGTGGTTTTGCATAAAGGTGTTGTGAAGAATTCAAAAATCGTTGCAGATCTTGAGATCGGGCTGATAGTTCATCTGAGTGCATCGACGAGTTTAAGCAAGGATCCAAATGATAAAAGAATAGTCTCGAGTGTGGAGCATGCAATAGCTCTTGGAGCTGATGCGGTTAGCGTTCACGTGAACATTGGAAGCGAAACTGAGGCAAGACAGCTCGAAGAGCTTGGCAAAGTTTGTGAGCTCGCAGATTGCTATGGAATTCCAACGCTCGCAATGATGTATCCTCGTGGTAAGGTAGAAGTGAATGTTGACACTGTAACTCAAGCTGCAAGGGTTGGCTACGAGCTTGGAGCGGATATAGTAAAGGTGCCCTACGTTGATAATTTCTCCCAAGTGACCAAATTCTGCAAGGTTCCATTAGTTATTGCAGGTGGTAGCAAAGAAAGCGAATACGAGCTTCTGAAGAAGGTTGAAATTGCATTGAATAGTGGTGCATGCGGAGTTGCGGTTGGGAGAAACATTTTTAGCAGTTCATCGCCGAGAGACATTGCTAAGGCACTGCATCACATAATACATGATGGGATGAGTGCCGAAGAAGTGATCGAGTATGAAGGAGATCTGGTTGCTGGCAGATGGAGATAATTGGGAAGAAGTGAAAGCGAACTTAAGAAATGCTATCGAACTCGGCTTTGATGGAGCAATAGTTAGAGAAAATTACATAGATCGAGCTAAAAAGCTTGGAAAGATCGAGCTCTTGCCATTGGAAGAAGTTGTAGAAATAAGATCGGCGAAGGATCAAGAAATTGCACTGAACAAGAAAGTTGCGATCCTTAAGTTCTCCGATTGGAAAGTGATCCCACTGGAGAACATAGTTGCGATGAAAAAAGGCAAGGCTATTGTGATTGTTGAAAGCCTTGAGGATGCAAAGCTCGCCTTAACAACTCTCGAGAAAGGAGCAGACGGAATTGCAGTTAAAGGAGACAGAAAAACGCTAAAAAAGTTTTATGAGGTTGTTAAAAGCGCTGGAGGGAGAGTAAACTTATCAAGAGCTAAAATAAAGGAAATAAAGCCATTAGGACTTGGCGAAAGAGTTTGCATCGATACAGTGTCCATGATGTCAATTGGCGAAGGGATGCTTGTAGGCAATAAGGCGGGATTCATGTTCCTAATTGCAAGTGAGAGTGAAGAAAGCGAGTATGTCGCTTCAAGACCATTCAGAGTGAATGCGGGAAGTGTAAACGCCTACTTAAAGGTTGGTGAAAAGACGAGATATCTTTCAGAGTTGAAAGCGGGTGATGAGGTTGAAATAGTCAGTTTCGAAGGTGAAATTAGAAAAAGCCACGTTGGCAGAGTTAAGATCGAGCGAAGACCTCTTCTACTCATAGTTGCTGAAGCTAATGGAGTCGAAGGCAGTGTTATTTTACAGAATGCTGAGACTATTAAACTCATAAATCCTGAAGGCAAACATGTTTCCGTTTCTGAGCTAAAGATTGGCGATGAAATTCTTGTCTGGGTTGGAGAAAAGGCGAGGCATTTCGGAGTAAAGATCGAGGAGTTCGTGATTGAAAAATGAGACTCGTTGCAACTGTCTCGAATTCGAAAGAGCTGAAGCTTGCAGAAAAGGCGGATTTGATAGAGCTAAGGCTCGATCTTGGAGAATTTAAAGAAATTCCCAGAGGTAATTTTATTGTGACATGCAGAAGAAAAAGTGAGGGCGGGCTTTACGAGGGAGAGGAGGAAATAAGGATAGAGAAAATGAGGCTTTTTGCTGAAAGAGTTGATGCTGAACTCGTAGACCTAGAATTCGACCTTTCTGACAACTATTTTGACGAATTCAACTGCATGATCATTGAG
>JANXDJ010000022.1 GCA_025059545.1 Archaeoglobaceae archaeon | reverse complement strand
ATCACCTCTTCAAAATCCTTTACACCCTTAAAACCGCTTTTCTCCTTACCCGCAATTGCATTCTTAATGAGATCCTCTAAGAAATCCTTTGGTGTATCTCTGCCTCCTAATCCAAGGATCATCGAAATGATCTCAGTTGAAGAACCATACAAAGCTGATTTCAGTTCTATTGAAAGATTCCCCTCATATCCAAGGCTTACAGAGCGGTCGAAAACAATAATTTTCTCCGCATTACCCAGGATTTTTCTAAGCTCCTCTGCTGGAAAAGGTCTGAAAGTTCTTAACTTTATTAGACCTACATTCATACCTTGTTTGCGTAACTCTTCGATAACTTTTCTTAGCAGTCCCACAATGGAGCCCATTGCAATTACAAAAAACTTTGCATCCGGGTTTAAAACTTCTAAATGCCCTCCCCAGTCTCTTCCAGAGATCTCCGCCCATTCTCTAAAGACTCCTTCCATCACTTTTTTAGCTCTCTCCATTGCATTCTGCATTGCAACCCTGAACTCCATGTATACATGTGGTGGTGCGTAGCAACCAAAAGCGAGTGGTTTTTTGGTGGTTAGATAGGATGTTGGTTTATAAGGTGGCAAAAAGCTGTCAACTAAACTCTGTTCAAGTAGATCTACTGGTTCATAAGCATGTGTAAGCTTAAAGCCATCCATACAGAGCATGAAAGGTAAAAGAACTCTTCGATCTTCAGCGATCTTGTATGCCTGAGGAATTAAGTCATGGGCTTCTTGATTGTTCTCAACATAAACTTGAATTATTCCCGCATCTCTCAAAGCCATACTGTCTTGAAGATCGTTCCAAATGCTCAAAGGAGCAGAAAGGGCACGATTGGTATTAACTATGACGATCGGCAATCTCATACCAGCGGCGTTGAAGAGAACTTCGCTCATCAGAATTAGCCCCTGACTACAGGTTGCTGTGAAAGTCCTTGCTCCTGTTGCGGATGCGCCAACAAGAATGCTCGCTGCAGAAAATTCGGATTCTGCAGTTATATATCTACAATTTCCAAGTTCACCATTAGCATGCATTTCTGCAAGATTTTCCACGATCTGGGTTTGTGGAGTTATCGGATAGGCACAAACAACATTTGGCTTGCAAAGCTTAACCGCATAAGCGACTGAGTAGAAACCTCTAACGACTTTCATCATCTTGATCACCTCAACAAACCTCGAGCTTGAAAAGCTCCTTTAACTCCATTTTTATCGCTTCCTGTGGGCAAACAGAAGCACAAACTCCACATCCCTTGCAGAAGTTATAGTCTACGACTGCAAATTTCTCATTTCCAAATTCTTTAACCTCTATGCATCCGTCTGGGCAAAATTGCTCACATACCTTGCAGGCGGTGCACTTTTCTTTATCAACGAAAGCCCATTCAGTTCCCCAATCGCCAGTTTTCAACTTTTCAGACTGCATTGGCTCAGAAATTGCTCCCAAGTTGATTCTTAGCTTCATCTGCACACCTCCCTCATGTATTTGTATGCCTCTTCAATGAGAAGTTTGTTCTTCTCAGCGAGAGAACCCTCAAACAGCTCTTCGACTGTTTCCTTTAGAGTTTCGAGCTTTAAGAGATTTGTAGCTCCGGCAAAGGCTCCAACCATTGCGGTGTTCGTGATCGGTCTTCCAAGGATCTTCATAGAAAGCTTTGTTGCATTTATAGTAGCAATTTTATTATTTATCTTTAAATCAGACTTAAGGTCTTCAGAACCTTTTGGATAATTTGCGATGAGCATACCATTAGCTTTTAAACCTGAAACAACATTTACAGCTTCAAAAACACTTGGATCAAGCACCACGACATAGTCTGGTGTATAAATTTCGTCTCGAACAACGATCGGTTCATCAGAGATCCTTAGAAAAGAGGCAACTGGTGTCCCTCTTTTTTCAGCCCCAAATGTGGGAAAAGATAATGTGTAATAATCTTCCTTGAATCCTGCTACCGCTAAGAAGTCTGCTGCAGTGACAACTCCTTGCCCACCTCTTCCATGAAATCTCACTTCGATTAACATGTTTCAAAAACAAAGGTGTCGGTTTAAAAAATTTTTTGACGGATTACTAAAAGTTAAAATTTCTTACAATTTTTAATACATGCTTTTGACAATTTCTACAAATTTTTCAGCCTTTTTATGTATGGATAGCAGTATTGCTCTCAAATTTAATCACACTGATCTTGAGTAGAAGAACTATTTTAACCGATCCGATTCCAAAAACCTTTGCATTTGCCACGCTTCTCTTCCAATTAAAAATACATTTCTAAAAATTTTAAATTACATTTTAAACCATTTTAAGTATCTAAATCGCAAGACATATATTTAGAAGAGTTGAAACGAAAATTGGTGATCCAATGATGGAGTTGTTGGTAAAAGGAAGGAAGCTTAGAATTGACGATGATGGTTTTCTTCAAGATTGGGAAGAGTGGAATGAGGAAATTGCAATAATGTTGGCTAAGGATACTCGATTCAACAATCCACCTATCGAATTAACCGAAGAACATTGGAAGATTATAAGATATTTAAGGAGCTACTATATAAAATACGGCGTTGCTCCACCAGTGAGGATGCTCGTAAAGCAAGCTAAAAAAGATATCGGACAGCATGTAGATCTGCAGTATATATACAAGCTTTTCCCTCAAGGTCCAGCTAAAGATGCTTGTAGGATTGCTGGGTTGCCAAAACCAACGGGCTGTATTTAAGAATTAGTCTTAACGCACTTTATCTTTCCAAAATTCGTAATCTGCTTTCATAAACTCCTTGTAGTTCTTAATTAGCGTTATTAGTTGATTTTGTAAGGTAAAGTCCTCTTTTTTAGCTTCTGGTTTAATTCTATCCTCGAATGCCTTCGCTATTTGTTTTCCAAGCATTTTAGCTTTTTCTATGTCTTCCTCTTTTACATCGCCTGGCATAACGCCAAAACCTATGGCATAACCTACAGGATATATTCCCCATGCTTTGAGGACTCTGTTAAGATAATCTGCAACAACTTTTGGTTCTCCAACTCCAGCATAGGTAACAATAGAGCCCCCATAACCACTTAAAGAAGGTCTGTGTCCAAAAGCAAGCATTCTATCGATGAAGCACTTCATCTGAGCACTGACATTCAGAAAATAAACCGGAGAAGCGAGAACAAGAACTTTGGCATTTTTAACAATTTCCTTTAGCTCGGTCATTTCATCATCAAAAATACATTCGCCCTCTCTTAGACAAGTTCCACATCCGATACAATATCTGATCTTCTTCTCTTGAAGATAAACAAATTCTGTTTCAAATCCTGCATTTGAAAGCTCTTCTAAGCATGCACGAAGCATTTTAGATGAATTTCCTTCTTTTCTCGGAGAACCCAGGATTCCAACCGCTTTCACATTTTCACCCCAAACTCCCAGCGGAACCTCTTAACCTCACTCTCATTCTCATCGATTCCTCAAGCACGACTTCAAAGTCTGAATCGCTCATTATATATATCTTCGTTCCTTTCGGGTATTTCTGAGATTTCAGCGGATTTAGATTCATTCCACTCTTCAAAAGCGTTTCAACGACTATTGCAGTGCTCATGGCTGAGGGACTCACAATACACACGTCCGCCTTTTCTAAAGCATACTTGTTTCCATTAAAAGCTATTGCAACTCCTCCAAGTTCCTTAGCTTTCTCAAACATTTTACAATCCGTTATACTGTCTCCTATAACGATGGGATTATTCGTTTCATATTTCTCAAGAATTTCAGCTTTCTCTCTCGCTCCAACTACATTTAAATTAGCCAAACGATCCCAAAGTTTAGACATAATTTTGTCGAGAAATTCAAAAAGCTCTTCACCTTTCAAGGAAGCTATTACGTCAACACTTTCCAGCAATTTCTCCTTAAGAGCTTTTTCAAGTTCCATTGAAAAATCCACATCGCTTCCATGAACAATCTTGAAACCAATTTTTTTTGCGGTCTCCGCTACAAATTTTCTATAGGCTGTTGAGATCACTACGGGCTCAAAGTGTTGCAGAATTTCTTCACTCGCTATTTTAGCATCTGGAACGAATATTGCGGAATTTATGAGCCCATTAATTACTTTCTCCTCAATTCCATAAGCTGAAATGAATGGAACTAGGAGCTTTAGCGTGTATCCTGCCTCGTATCTCTCCTTTTTTACCACATAGAATAAATAGTCGTCATATTCGCTGAGATTCCTGTAGAATCGCTCGTTGTTGAAAACCGCTAAGCAGATCTCGTATGCGAAATCGTTCAAGACCCAAGGTCCTTCCCAGTCTGTGAATAACCAAGCTTTTTCAGTATTTTTACCACTCCTGTTGAATACTGTATAGCCTTCTTTTCTCTCCATACAACCTCCTCTGAAAGATATTTTTGAGCGATCTTCCTTAAAAAGTATTTTCTCACAATTTTTCCTTCAATTCTCGCAACCTTTAGCTCGATAGGAATGCTCAAAGAATTTCTTAATATTCTCCACCTTAGATAAGGTAAAATGAGCTTTATTTCGTTTTGGTAGGAAAGTTTTGCATCTCTTACGAGATTTTTATTTCCAATGTTCTTTAAGTCCTCTAACATAGCTTTTTCAAGTTCCACTCTAGAGTAGTTCTCGTATCTTTTATATCCACCAAAAAGCTCATCCGCTCCCTGTCCAAATACGATCCCATCAAAACCCCTTCTTTTTGCGAATTTCATTGTAAAATGGATTGGAATGGCAATTGAGAGCTGTAAAAAGTTAGAAGTCTCAATTGTTTTCGAAACTTCTTGAATTTCATACTTTATTTCTTCTTCACGAATTCTAAAAACTTCTAAATCTCTCGACAATTCTTTTGCAACCTTTTTGACCCATTCTTCCTCTTTTTCATTCGCTGTTATTGAAATAAGAGGTAAATCGTGGATTGATGCGAGAAGAGCGGAATCTATTCCACCTGAAAATGCTATACAGTAATTTTCAAGCTTCAAATCTTCTATCTCCTGCAAAATCTCTTCTTCTATCTCTTCTAAATTCTTTTCATCCTTCTTTATAACTTCTTCGAATTTATAGATTCTCTTCTCCAAAACTTTTCCTTCATAGTCTATTTTAACTATTTCTCCAGGTAAAACTTCTTTTGGATTATTTAAATACGAGCTAAAAGACGAAATACCAGTCTGGTCGTAGTATAGTGGTTTTCCACCAAGAAGATCTCTGGACAATAAAATATGGGAAGCTCTGAATGCTACGACTGCATGAATGCATTCAAGATCTTTTGGCAATTTTTCAGCGAATTTTAAATTTGGGATTATTTCAGAGTCGTAAAAGATGTTTCCCAATTGTTCTGATGGATATCTTGCGGAAGCATAGATCCTTTTGATCTTTCCAGTCTCAACATCGAAAGTTGCGTTGATCACTAATTAAACTCTACCCTTAAGTTTATCTATTTTGTCAGTATTTCTGAGATAGCGGGACAAATGAAGGACGTTCTTCAGAGGTTAATCTAATGTAAGATTTATATCTCCTTCGACTTCAAGCATTTTGGTGGTCTCATGCCAAACATTGTCGTTGAAGAACTCATTCATACACCAACTGAAGAGCAAAAGGTGGAATTAGTCGAAAGAAAGGGAATAGGTCATCCTGATAGTTTAGCAGATGGAATTGCAGAAAGTATGAGCAGAGAACTTTGCAAAGAATATCTAAGGCGTTTTGGAGTGGTGATGCATCACAATACCGACGAAACGCAAATAATTGCGGGAAAGTCGAGCCCGAGATTTGGCGGTGGAGAAGTGATAGAGCCAGTTTACGTAATTCTCGTTGGAAGAGCAACTAAAAAAGTCGGAGATGAAGCAATACCAACTGATAAAGTGGCTCTAAACGCTGCAAAAAAATACGTGAAGGGTGCAATGCGTTATCTCGATCCTGAATTGGATGTTGTCTTCGATGTTCGTCTTGGTGAAGGCAGTGCGGATCTTCAAGATGTCTTTAGGAGAAAGAAAGAAATTCCTCTTGCAAACGATACATCCTTTGGAATAGGCTTCGCTCCTCTTTCGGAAACTGAAAAGCTTGTTTTGAATGCAGAAAGAAGGATTTATGAAGAATTGAGAAAGAAAATACCTGCAATAGGAGAAGATATAAAAGTAATGGGGCTGAGGGAGAAGGACAAAATAAAGTTAACAGTTGCGGTTGCAATGATCGACAGATTTCTGAATAACATAAGTGAATACGATGCGGTAAAGAATGAAGTCATCGATTTTCTGAAAGAAATATCCTCCGAGTATACTTCCCGAGAGGTTGAAGTCTTTGTGAACACCGCTGACGATTACGCAACGAATTGCGTTTACCTTACAGTTACTGGAACTTCTGCTGAGAACGGCGATGATGGAAGTGTTGGAAGAGGAAACAGATGCAATGGTATCATAACTCCTGGGAGACCAATGAGTATGGAGGCGACGAGTGGTAAAAATCCAATAAACCATGTCGGAAAATTATACAACTTGCTCTCGAACATGATCGCAAACAGATGTTACGAAGAAGTGGAGGGAATTCGGGAGATCTATGTAAGAATTCTAAGCCAGATAGGAAAACCAATCAACGATCCAAAGGTTTTGAGCATTCAAATAATTCCAAAGAAAGGTTATTATGTTGAAAAAATGGATCGCAGAGTTAGAGAAATTGCAGAAGAGATGATCGGAAATATAACCAAAGTTACCGACAAAATAGTCAAAGGAGAAGTCAGAACTTTTTGAAATTTTCCACTATTCTCTTATAGATCTTTGTTGCCAATTTCAGCTCCGAAATGTATACGAATTCATCTTCGCTGTGCATGTTTTCTCCACCGGGTCCAAAGTATAGGGCAGGAATTCCAAATTTTCTCACGTGTCTTGTGTCACCGACTCCTAAGGTAAAGACAGCTCTTGGATCCAACTTTTCAGCTCTGATTGCATCCAGTATTACACTTAGAAGCCTCAGATCTTTTTCCAGTGGAACGCTGTCTACAAGAATGCCATAAGGGGGGAGAAAACCACAAACTTTGATCTTTAGCTCTTCTCTGTTGAGAATTGCAAACACTTCCTCAACGCTGATCCAAGGAGCAAATCTAATGTCTGCAGAGACCATGCATTGCGGAGCAACGACGTTCCTCTTAACACCTCCCTTGATTATGGAAGGATTAAATACTGCTTCCCAACTTTTCAAAACAAAAGGAAGCCCTAAACCGCTAAATATGGTTTTATAAGGTTCGTAATTTCCTTTTAGGTTCTTGAAAATATCTGAAACTTCGGAAATAAATTGAGAGGCTTTGAAAATTGCACCCTCTCTTACATCTCTCGTCGCTGTATGTCCATCTTTTCCCTCAAACTCGAGATCGACTGCAAGAACGCAAGCCTGAAGAACGTTGATCGAGTTGCAACCAGTGGGCTCCCCTATAACTACCGCATCGCATTTTTCAGCTTCAAAAACTTTTTTAAGCCCATTTTTGCCACCAACTTCTTCATCAGCAGTAAAAGCCACTTTTAAGCCGATCCCTATATCAGAAAGCTTGAGAATGGCTGAGCAAATCGAAGCAACGCAACCCTTAGCATCGCAACTTCCACGACCATAAAGCTTTCCGTTCACGGTTATAGGATTCAGAAGTTCTTCCGTAGATGGAACCGTGTCTAAGTGTGAGGAGAGCAGTATAGTTTTCTCACCCTTTGAAATTTCAACTAAAAGACTTTCTTTTCCTTCACTCATGTATTTTTTAGTCTTGAAGGAAGAAAATAGCGTTTCAAGGAATTCCACAGCTTGTGAAGTATCTCCGGGAGGATTTCTTGTGTCGATCTTTATCAGCTTCTTTGTAAGCTCAACCTCATCTACTTCCAGCTAAGACACCTCCTAAAAGCTTCTGGTAGCATTTCGAGAAGATGGGTGGATGTAAAGTTATATCCAAACTTCTCAAGACAAAGATCTCCGGCAAAACCGTTTACAAATGCTGAAGCACATGCGGAGTGAAAGGCATCGTCAAGGCAAAACAAAGCTCCACATATTCCTGCAAGCACGTCTCCCGTGCCTCCAACTGTCATTCCTGCATTTCCAGTTTTATTCACCTTTAAGCGGTAGCCATCCGTGATTATATCTTCCTTTCCTTTGAGTAAAACAACCGCTCCAATCTCCTTTGCAACTCTCTGCACATCTTTTGGCTCTGCGTTGAAGTTTTTCTTCAATTCTCCTCTATGCGGTGTTATTATGCACTCAACCTCCTCAGGAATATTTCTCGTTATCCCTTCAGCATCCAATACGACTTTTTTACAACTCTTCAACAATTCTTCAACGAACCCTTTGAATTCAGGATTATCTCCCACACCCATTCCGATAACAGCAACATCACACTTCTTTACAATCTCTTCAGCCTCTCTAAGATTTTTTAGGCTAATTCTATCCCCTTTTAAGCCTCTTACGATCAAATTTGGGCTGAAACTGGCAACTATGCTCTTTATGCTTTCAGGAACAGTTGTTATAACAATGTCCGCTCCCGCATGATAAGCGGAGAGACTTGCAAATGCAACCGCTCCAGTGTAATCACCACCACCTATAACCGCAACTCTCCCATGCATTCCCTTATGAGCGTCTTCGAATCTTTTGTAAGTTCCAACAACATCTCCGACTCCACAAAGCTTTTCAAATTCCTTGGGGATTCCAATGTCCTTAACAACAACTTCTCCGCACAAATCTTTTGCCTTCAAAATTCCCGGTTTCATCTTATGAAAAGTAACTGTCAGATCTGCCTTTACAGCAAGTTCGTATTCACCAGTATCTGCATCGAGTCCACTAGGAACGTCTACAGCAACTTTAAAAGCATTCATACTGTTTATGATCTCTATGGCTTTTTCGTATTCCCCTCTTGGTTTTCCAACGACTCCTGTTCCTAATAAAGCGTCAACAACGATCTTAGCATCGCATTCTGAGATCTTATTTATCTTAAAGTTTGCCTTTTTCAAGATCTCTAAGTTCTTCATTGCAATCTCGGTTTTCGGCTCTCCTGCTAAGTAGATCTCGACTTCAAATCCTTTTAAATGCCTTGCAGAAACAAAACCATCTCCACCGTTATTCCCACTACCAGCAAAAATTGCCACCTTTCCAGAGCTGAATCGCTTCATTATTTCCTCCGCTACCGCTTTACCAGCATTTTCCATTAGCTGAAGTCTGCTCAAGCCAAAATACTCGCAGTTCAGATCGAGAATCCGCATGTCCTTGGAGTTTATCGTTTCCATCAGATTTTAATTGACATTAAGCTTATATTTTTTGCCCATTCTGAAATTGCGTGGTATTCAGCGGGAGGCATAAGACGCTTATTGGTGATCGTGAAGGTTTGAAGCTAATTGGAGAAATTCTATCTCATAAAGCGGTTAAAAGAGTTATTTTTGGTAGGATAGAAAACAAAGGCTCAAGAACCGGGCATGGACTGAGGTTCAAGATCACAAGGATTGACGAAAGAGGGAATATTAGAGCAATCCTTTCCTACGGTTCTTCAAACCAAGAAATACACATAATCACGACCGCTTCAGGCAAAGAGGAGGGTTTGAAAATAGCTCAAGAACTATCAGATCTCTTTGAAAAATGAAAATCAAAAATTTTTAACCTGCCTGCTGTCCTAAGAATCCCTGAAGCTTCTTTTGCAGGTCAGCAAATCTCTCTCTAAGCCTTTCTTCTTGCCTCTCAAGAGTCTTGATCCTGATTTCGAAACCCTCTTTTTTCTCGTTAAGCTCCTTTACAACCTTTTCTTTTCCTTCTTTTACCAAAATGCTCCCAACTGCTTTGTAAATCGGAGTTTCATCGCTTACATTTTGCAATTCCTCTAAAGCTTGCTTCGCTTCCTCGAGCATCGCCTCTACTTGAGCCTTCTGAGAAACTACAAGTTGAAGCTGTTGTTGGACTTGCTGTAGCTGTGCCACTAAATTCTGAACTTGCGGAGGCAATTCGCTCATATCAACACCTCTATCTCGAAACACATGTTTACCAACCTCAACCACGAGTTAACCGCAGCCCTCAGATCTGAAATCGTGTCTGCGAAGATCTCGATTCTCAGCTTTCCTTCAGATTGATAAATCTTTGCTTTGCTTATAGCATTACTTTCTTCAGGTTTCAAAGCTCTTAATACGTCTTCCTCACTTTCTATCTCGATAAAAGCCTTCATAGAGCACTTTTCATGTCCTCTATAGCCTTATCTATCGTAGCCTTCAGAACTTCAGGCAATCCCTTGATTTCGATCTCCATAAAGCCACGGACTATTGCGGAAACCGCCTGATCTCTGTTTAAGCCACGGGACATCAGATAGAAGATCTCCTCCTCAGCAATTTTTCCGATCGCAGCCTCATGGCTTAGCTCAACATTTGGATGCCTTGCTATGAGCTCAGGAATTGCAACGATCTCTCCTTTTTCAGACAAGATCAATCCCTTGCATTCAAGATGCCCTTTAACATCCTGAGCCTCGCCGATTATTTGACCCCTTGCAATAACCTTTCCGCCTCTGCTTATCGTCCTTGAAACGATCTCTGCAACCGCCCCGCTATCTTTCAGCACCGCTCTCGAGCCAGAATCGACTGTGCAACCTTCCAAAGCTACAATTACACTGCTGAACACTGCACGAGCATTTTTGCCAACGTAAGCGGTTGGATACATCTGCACAAGCTTTACCGGGTTGAGCAAGATGTAGTTGCTTATGTAAGTTGCCCCCTCTTCAACGAGAACCGCACTCCTTGGGCGGACTTCGATTTTGTTCTGCCAGCTGTGGATCATTGTAAAGGTAAGCTTAGCGTTCTTCTTGACATAGAATTCTGAGACACCGATGTGCATTCCAACTGCAGTAGGATGAGAAGTGCAACCAGTTATTATATTTATCTCGGAGTTCTCCTCAGCTATAACGATGTTGTGGACTTTTTGCTTGCCAACTCTGTGGAGATAAAGGCAAGCTTCGACGGGAATTTCAACTTTGGCATTCGGCAATGCCCTTATAAAATAACCATTCACATCCTCGCTATCCGCTTCCTTCGTGAATTCATCCTGATCTCTGCGAAGTATTTTCCAGAAGTAATCTTTAACCCAGTCGTATTTTTCCATCGCAGACTTTATGCTCATCACTTCTACGCCTTGATAAAAAGAAGCGAAGTTCTGCACTTCCTGATCCCTTTGTAGAAAAGTTCCAGAGCGCTTTTTCGGATCGAGCTCTATTCCCACTTCTTTTAGCTTTTCGGTATCTATTCCATATCCTTCAGACATCTTGCAATACACCCCTCATAACCATTTTTCCTTATTTGGGCGATAATATCTCTCGGATCTCCAACACAAGCTACTCTGCCTTTGTATAGTATAACACCATAATCTGCGGAAACGTAGTCGAGAATGTGTCCCTGATGGGTTATTATGATTCCTCCTTTTTCTCTCTCTTCTTTCTCTCTCTCAAGAAGTTCACTTATTGCTGAGCCAACTATGGCTATGTTTTCAAGATCAACGCCACTGTCTGGCTCATCTAGCAATACAAAGTCCGGATTCATGAGTAAAAGCTGCAATACTTCAGATCTCTTCACTTCCCCACCAGAAAATCCAACGTTTATAGATCTATTTAAGTGATCTTTCATCCTGAGCTTTTCAGCAAGTTCCATGATTTTGTTTTCACTCTCACTAAGCTTTGCACAATGCTTAAGGATGTCTATGAGCTTCACACCATGGATCTTTGGCGGATTTTGGAAGGACATCCCAAGACCAAGTTTAATTCTCTCATCAGTTGGAAGATTTGTGATATCCACTTTTTTGAATATTATTCTACCTCCAACGATCTTGTAGGCAGGGTTTCCAACGATTGCGTTCAGAAGCGTTGATTTTCCACTGCCATTTGGTCCAAAGAGGGCAAAAGTTTCGCCTTTTTTCACGTATAAGTTGACGTTGTGGAGAATCCTTTTTCCATCAACTTCTACGCTAAGATTAACAATTCTGAGCATAATGGAAATTTGATTTCAAGCTTAAAAAGATTTTTGGGTTTTTGTATGACTCTCAATTAAATTTTCGATCTCTTTTTATTGGTATATCACCCAAAAGGTATATATACATAAGTTTAATGTTGGACTGTGAAAGGTATACTAACAAAATTTGTTATCTGTTTCTTTACATTATTCACAGTCTCGGTTCTTGGTTGTTTAGAAGAACAAAAACCTGCAAAAATTCAAAATACAGATATATATAAGAAATGTCTTGAGGAACTGAAAAATGAAAGCGATTCGAAACACATATTCCTTGGAGTTGAGAAATACTCTTTTGGGGAAAAAACGATAGATATGTGTTGTGCGGAGGTTATTAGTGAAAATGGAACTGTAAAATATTGCTTTGATCCTATAGACTCTAAATTAAGTCCCATTAAATATCGTAATTTTATTTTTTGGAAACTGAAAGACGGATATTTAGTAAAGGTGCTTGAAGGATACGAAAAAGGCGAGACTTTCTTCTGGAAATCCTATGATGAAGATGGAAATCTTAACGGAATTGTGGAATATTACATGAAAGAAAAGAATGTCTGTGCAAAGTTCTTCAACTCTGAAGGAGTTATAGTTGGGAAAACTTGCGAATAAAAATTAGAAAGTAAAAATTTTAGTTCAATTTCGATTTAACGATGTTATAGGCTTGGTCGTTTACGAGTAATTGAAGATGCAGCGAAGTAACCGCTCTGTTATCGCAACCACTCAGCATCGCAGTTGTGTATGGTTGAACGAGTTCATCGATTGGACTATAGATCGATGTGCATTGAATACCAACCGGCACTTCAGGAGGAGTATTGAGTTGTTTTAGGAAAGGGCTTCCAATTTTCATATCACCGCCTATGAGATCCGCAAGGACAGTGCCATGGTGCGGTGAGCCGAGGGTTATGTAGTCGTCAACGTTCGCAGCTCCGCCCATGAACTTCATATAGTATCTCGTGCTCAGTCCACCCATGCTATGGGCAACTATGTCTATCTTACTTGCTCCGGTGATTTTCTTAATGTTATTGACCCAATTGGCTACTTCTTGAGCATTTCTAACGTTCGCCCCGTCGCTTGCATCAAATGGGTTTGAAAATGTGTAGGCAAACAACTTATTGCTTGGCCAACCATCTGCTGTCAGTTTTGCCATCATTGTCACCCAATTTCCAGCATTTTGCGTCCAGCCGTGCACAAACAAAACAGGGTCTTTTGCTTGCACTACTGGTGAAAACACCAGTGCTAACAAGATTCCAACCAACAACACTTCTCTTTTCACGTTTCCACCTCTTTTATACTCTTATATAGGCTTATATACTCACTTATGCTACATTATCATCATGAATGTTTTAGTATATAAATTTTACTAATTCTCTATTTTAAATATTATAATTATTACTATAACCATACAAACAATCATAATTATAGCTTTTAAACATCAAGTCTTAATTTTTTAACGCATCTTTTAAAGAAATAAAAAAGCATAATTGTTAGGTTTATGAAACTTTAAAACCAACAATTCTTTCATAATCCTTTTCAATCTCTGCTAACAATTTTTCCTTGCTGATCCCACGTTGATAAGCGAAAAAGCTCAAACCACCAGCACCTACACCTTCTTTGACGAAGCCTTCTGCGTAAGCCCTCAATCCCGGATATTTTGACTTTGCCAGTGGAATCTCTGCTACGTGAACCTTGCAAGGAGCGAGCGAGAGATCCGCGCTTTTATCCTTGGCTACAAACTCTGTCGTTGCAATCTCGATTTCGCATTTCATCATTCTTTTTGCCAAATTTGCTATTGCAACCATCTGCGTTCCACCTGCAAGCAAGGCTCTTTTGCATCCGCTCAGAATTCCTAATACGCCCGCAATAACTGGATCGCCAACTGCTGAGATGATCTCGATTGGATCTTTGCTTTGAACTCTCTTAACCGCATCCTCTATAACCTTTCGCTTTAGTTCAATAGGATTTGCTGGCATGCTCGAAGAAACTTTTGGCTCGAAGTCGAGAGCTTTTAGCACAGCTCCTGCGGTTGTTGTGCCAGCAGGAATGCTTTCACCGATTATTAATAGATCTGCAAGCTTTGAAAGTTGCTCTCCCAGAATTTTGCCATTTTCAATAACTCTCTCCACGTCTTCTAAGCTCATCGCTCTCCCAATTGAAATATTTCCCCCCACCGGTGCATGGAGCGTTAGATGGGGGATCTTTGGCTTGATCATGAGCCCCGAATCTACAACCAATATCGGGATCTTCGTGAGTCTCAAAGCTGTGTAAGAAATCAAAGCTGGAGTTGGTTTTCCATCTGGAGTTGCGGGAACAGAGCTTATGCTCAGGCACTTCCCATGATAAAGCAGTTCCGCATCAGCGGGTGGTGTGTATTTAACGAGTTCTGGATTCGCTCCCGCAACCGTTATCCCGGGGATCTCTGCAGTCTTTGTGTTTCCGATCACGAGGGTAAAGATCACTTTCCCATTCAAATCCAAAATTTTTGACATGAGATCCATGTATTCTAACGAAATTTATGCTTTTCCTTTTCTCGATCTTTTTCAAAAAATGAACAATAGGAATATTCAAAACCTTAAATTTTCAAAAAGTTTATATACTCTTAGAACCTTGAGACGCCATGAAGAGTATAGAAGAGATCAACGAGAAAATAAGGCGAGGAGAAGTTTGTGTTGTCACCGCTACAGAGATGAAGGAAATAATGTCTCAGCTTAGTCCAGAAGAGGCAGTAAGAGAGGTAGATATAGTCACTACAGGAACTTTTGGAGCAATGTGCTCAACTGGGGCTTTCATTAATTTTGGTCATTCTGATCCGCCAATAAAGTTTAAAAAAGCATGGTTGAATGATGTTGAAGCCTATACCGGCTTGGCAGCGGTTGATGCCTTCATTGGGGCAACTAAGCAGTCGGAGACAAGGGAGCTTTATGGTGGTGCCCATGTGATCGAGGATCTCGTCTCTGGTAAAGAAGTTGAGCTTAGAGCTCTTGGCTTTGGAACTGACTGTTATCCAAGGAAAGAAATTGAAACAAGCGTTTCTATCGAAGAAGTTAATCAAGCGGAGATGGTGAATCCAAGGAACGCTTATCAACGATATCGAGCTGCGACAAATTCCTCTGATAAACTTTTAAGGACTTATATGGGCACATTATTGCCAAACTTCGGAAATGTAACCTTTGCGGGCACAGGAGAGATCTCACCATTGAACAACGATCCAGAGTATCGCACGATTGGAATTGGAACGAGGATCTTTCTTTGCGGTGCCAAGGGCTATGTAGTAGGGGAGGGAACTCAACATTCGCCACCTTTTGGAACGCTGATGGTTAAAGGTAACCTAAAGGAGATGAAGCCAGAATTTATAAAAGCTTGCTACTTCCCTGGCTACGCTCCTTCGATCTATCTTGGCATAGGAATCCCGATCCCAGTGCTGGATGAAGAAATTGCAAGAGCTCTTGCTGTAAGAGATCATGAGATCAAAACAACGATCATCGATTTCGGAGTTGCGAGGCGACAGAGACCTGTAGTGAGAGAAGTGAGCTATGAGGAGCTTAAAAGTGGAAAAGTTGAAATTAACGGCGAAGAAGTTCGAGTTTCTCCGCTTTCGAGTTATTACATGGCTGAGAAGGTTATGAGAGAGTTGAAGAAGATGATTGAAAAAGGCGAATTCTTGCTTTCCGCACCAGTTGAAAGAATAAAGAGAACAGAAGTTTTCAAGCCGATGAAGCAAAAGGAAGTCAAAGTTGTCAGAGACGTGATGACGAAGGCAATAACTATTGAGGAAGATTCGAGTATAGAAACAGCTGCAAAGCTCATGATCGAGAGAAATGTAAATCATTTGCCAGTTGTTGATCGAGAGAATGTTCTTAGGGGGATAGTTACTTCATGGGACATAGCAAAAGCGGTTATGAAGAAAGCAAATAGGGTCGCTGATATAATGACGAGAGACGTCGTGACTGTTTATCCGGAGGATCCGATCGCCATAGCGGTTAGCAAGCTTGAAAAGTTTGACATCTCTGCATTGCCTGTGATCGATGCAAGAAGGAAAGTGCTCGGGATCGTGACGAGCGAAGCTTTGAGTAAGCTTTTGGAGAGGTGATATGATGCTTCTACTTTTGAGATTTGATGCGAAGACTGTTAGAGAACCAATAATTTCTTTGACTGCAATAAAAACTGGAGCTCTAATAAATATACTCAAAGCAGACGTTGGGGCGAGAAAGGGGGAACTCATCGTTGAAGTTCCAGACGAGAAAGCGGAAGAAGTCTTGGAAATTCTAAAGAGAATGGGAGTAGAGATTCAGGAAATAACAAAGTCAATAGCGAGAAATGATAACTGCGTTCACTGTGGAGCTTGTGTAAGCATTTGTCCAACAGAGGTTTTTTATTTCAACGGTGAAAATAAAGTGGAAGTGAGAGCGGAGAAATGCATACACTGCGGAGCTTGCATTAAAGTTTGCCCAACTATGGCTCTTTATTTCCCGATCTAATTTTTTCAAGCATTTCTAAGTAGGACAAGCGAATGCTCTCAGCTTTTGTATATCCAAGCATTTCTGCAATCCTGAAAATCTCTTCTTTGTTTTCCAATCCCCCTTCTACTTCGATCTCTATGAAATCTCCGAGTCCTTCGACAGAATCGACGCAAATTATTGCTTTATCCATTCTGTAGATCTTTCTGAGCTTTTTAACAGCTCTAAACTTTCTGAAACCGAGAAATTCCAAGAGTTTTAGCGCTTCATGAAAATTGTTCACCTCAACATTCACTTCCTCCCTACTCTTCGTCTCTGAGTCGATCTTAGGACCTTTGTAAGTAAGTTTAACCTTTTTATCCACCCTTAACCTTAAAGCTTCATCCGTTTTAGCAAAATCCCTGCATGGATGGTTTAAGTAAACATCAAATTCCTCTTTTTCTTCAAAAAACTTTGCAATTTTCTTGATCTTCTCCTCAACCCCTTGCTTCAGTTTGAACTTGGCTTCAACTTCCATGTCCAAGAGTTGGGGATTAGAATTTAAAAATCTCCCGAAAGCAAAAATTAAATCCAATGGGTTAATTATCGATCATGCTTGATATGAAAGATCTATGGCTTGGAGAGATTCATGCTTGGGAACATGAAAATGGAGAGAATTGCGTCGTAATGGCTCATGGCTTCGGAGCGGTTAAAGATTTGCTCTTGATGTATGCGGAGAAGTTTGGGAAATCCTTTTCTACGCTTCTCTTTGACTACAGACATTTTGGAAGAAGCAAAGGTGAGCCAAGACAGCTAATAAGCATAAAAAAGCAGATTGAAGACTGGAAGAAAGTAGTTGAGTATGCAAAGAGCAAATACAAGAAAGTTGCCCTATGGGGAAGCTCTTTTAGTGGCGGACATGTGCTTGAAATCGCCTCTGAATATGAAGTCGACGCTGTGATTTCGCAAGTTCCGTTTGTGGATGGATTAGCGGTGGCTAAAGCCATGGGAATGAGGAGTGTTAGATTTGCAGTTCTTGGAGTCCTTGATTTACTGTTTTCACCTTTCAGGGGATACAAGGTTCCAATAGCTGGTGAAAATGGTCTTCTGCCAAACGATTATCTGAAACTCATCGAGGAACATAAAAAACGCTATCCGGGAAGCTTACCATGGGAAAATTCAACTTTTGCAAGGATCACCCTTTCAATTCCATTCTATAGACCGATAAAAAAGGTGAATAGAATAAAATGTCCTGTTTTTTACCTAATTGCAGAAAATGATACAGTTACACCATCTGAGGCAGCATTTAAAGCAGTTGAGAAAACGAAGGAAGCAGAGGTTATGAGCTTGAAGTGTGGACATTTCGGCGTTTACATCGATTTCTTTGAGGAAAGTTCGGAAAAAGAACTTGAATTTCTTAAGAAGCATTTAGGATGACTTGTTTGGTTCTCTCATAGAGTTTTTATATCTCTACTTGTTTTATTTTTAAAATATCGCAGATATGGTATTTCTGGGATTGTCTATTTAAATGAGTCTTCTTCAAGCTTATTTAAGTCAAGCAAAAGTCTTATAAATCCAAAAGAGTAATGATATACTACACGATAACTTCAAGTAAAATAACCGCGGATCCAGCACGGACCCCGACAGAGCGGTGCTTTGGATGACGGGGAGTTTTCTAATCCGCGGTAGAGTAAGGAGGACCGCAAAACCTTTTTGCGGTCTGATGCGGGGCTTGTCAGCAGAGCATACTGGCAGGCAGGGGACGTATTCACTTTATCCCCGCCAATTCTGGTTGATCCTGCCAGAGGCCGCTGCTATCCGGCTGGGACTAAGCCATGCGAGTCCTGGGGCTTGCTCTGCAAGCACCGGCGGACGGCTCAGTAACACGTGGACAACCTGCCCTCGGGAGGGGGATAACCCCGGGAAACTGGGGCTAAACCCCCATAGGAGATAGATACTGGAATGTTCCATCTCCGAAAATCCGTAAGGAGCCCGAGGAT
>JANXDJ010000021.1 GCA_025059545.1 Archaeoglobaceae archaeon | reverse complement strand
TGCAGAATGTAGCCTTCCTCTTCTTTTTCTGCAAACTTTATTCCCTCACCACCACCACCGAACCTCGGCTTAGCAATTGCTTTGCTTTCAGGTTTTTTCAAAATCCTTGGATGGGGAATTCCAGCTTTTTCAAGAATTCTATAGAATTCGAGCTTGTCAACGATCTTCTTAACAGCTTTTGGCTCGTTGCATAGAAGTTCTGCATTGATCTCAAAAGTCTCGAAGTTTGAGCAAAGCACAACTTTCGCATTTTTCTCCTGAGCTATTCTCTCCGCTTCTAAAGCTTTATCTATAGAATATATTTCCTCGCAAAAAAGATAGAGATCTGCATCTGGATACTTAGTTATCGCATAAACCTCGTAGCCAGCCCTTTTTGCAGAACTGGCAACATTCCGAACATTGGTTCCTATCAGAAGCACTTTTTCAGGCATCTTCTAATTACATCCTCCTCTTCGCTTCTGTAAATATCCTTCACTTTTCCATTACCAAGAACTTTCAATCCTCTAACGAGCACAGCTGGAATCGCGTCATTCGCTTCTCCCATTAGAAGGTTTGCAAAGCTCGCTATCTCATCTGCGATGCACTCAACAGTAACTTCGAGCACGTTGCCAAAGAGATCCTGAATCCCTCTCCAATCTCTCATCGCCCAGATTCCTGAAATCCCAATTGCAACTCCAACGACGCCTTTTCTAAAGCATCTTCCGTTTGTATCCGTGATTATGACTCCGACTTTTTTACCTGTAAGCTCTTCAATCCCCCTTCTAATTCTCTCTGCACTCTGATCTGGATCTACAAGTGGCAAAATTATGCTCCCTTTTTCGATGTTCGATGCATCAATTCCAGCGTTGACACAAATGTTGCCGTATTTAGCCTTTACAAGCAGGAAAGGGCCTTTTATTAGAATTTCCTCGCTCTCATCAATAACCGCTTGAACAAACTCTGGTGGTTTTTCAACTTTACTGCTGAGTTCAAAAGCCAAAGGACTTGGCTTGTAATCGCTGAGCTTTCTAACTCTACCTTCAGCCTTTGCAACGATCGTGGAACAGATCACGATTATGTCCTCATCCTCGATCTCAGCTTTTTCCACGATCAGCTTCGCTATGTCGTCTCCTTTCTTTATTAAAGGAAGTCCACGAATAGGAATAAATTCAACCTTTTCTCGACAAATAGCTGAAGATGATGCTCGCAAGCTCGTCTCTTGAGAGCAATTTCTCAACTGCTCCCTGAGCGAGCTCTTTTCTTCCCCCACCACTTCCTTTCGCATATCTTCCTACCTCTCTCATAATTTCTCTCGCATCATGATCTCCAAAAGCGAAGGCTACTACGAAAGCTTTACCCTCTCCTGGAGCCATCAAACAGCCTAAAACTCCTTTTTTAGCCAAATATTCCCCAAGCTTCTGAAGTTCAGCCATATCTGCTGAGATAACTTCAGCAACGATCTTCAAGCCATTGAAATCTTCTGCATTTCTCAGTAAGCTTTCTCCTTTGATCTCAGCAATTTTCTCCTTCAGTTTCTCGATCTCTTTCTTCTGTTCTTTCCATTCTTCGAAGAACCTTTCAACAGTCTTTGGTAGCTGTTGTGGTTCCACTCTCAATATTTTACTTGAATCTTTAAGCAGAGATTCCATCTTTGAAATCGCTTCAATTGCAGATTCCGCTACAGCGAACTCAAATCTGATCACTCCGTCTTGGATCGAGTCGACTGAGAGGATCTTGATCACTCCTATTTCTCCAGTTGAACTGCAATGCGTTCCTCCGCACGCCTGAACGTCTTCGCCTACTTGCACGATCCTAATTTCCCTTCCTGGTGGAACACCGCCTTGATAAAGTCTGAAGCCAAATTTCTTCTCCGCATCAATCCGATCCATCCAGAACCATTTTATTGGTTTATTTGCAAATACTTCTTTATTTGCAAGCCTCTCTATTTCTCTAACTTCTTCATCAGAAAACTTCTTGTAGTGACTCACGTCAAGTCTTGCCTTTTCAAACTCCTTTTTCGCTCCTGCTTGCCATATGTGCTTTCCATACAGCTTTTGAAGTGTGTATAATAACACATGCGTCGCTGAGTGATGTCTCATGTGCCTCAACCTTCTTTCTGGATCAATATAACCCTTGATCTCTCCCTCCAAGACAATAGAATTTTCGAGCTTGTGCAAAACAATTCCATCGAGTTCTGTAGTATAGAGAACTCTGATCTTCTTACCATCCGCAACTACGAAGCCAGTATCGCTGTCCTGTCCACCGCTCTCAGGATAGAATGCTGTTTTGTCGAGAATCATAAAACCGTTTTCGAAGCCAATAACCTTTGCTGTAAATTCGAATAGCTTTGGATTGTCGTAGTATAATTTTTCTGTCCTTGGATAACTCTTTGACAGCTTTATCTCCCTCTTTTCCTCCTTTAATGCTTTTGAATGTTTCTTAGCCAGCTCAGAGTATAGATCTGCTGGCAACTCTACTTTGACATTCTTTTCCTCTGCGATCTTTAGCGCAAGTTCTGCTGGAATTCCATGCGAGTCGTAAAACTCGATCAGATCTTCTTTTTCAATGCTCTTCTTTTTCTCGATCGTTCTCTCTATTAGCCTAAGACCTTTCGAAACTGTAGCTTCAAATCGCTCTTTTTCAAGCTTTAGAATTTCTCCAATAGTCTTCAAGGGGATCTCAAATTTAAATCCAAGGTTCTTGCCATGTAGTTCGACGAGATCGTAAATTTCGAGGCTTATCTGAAGCTCTTCCATTATTCTGAGGCTTCTTCTAATAATGAGCCTTGCAAGGTAACCAGCACCAGCATTCGAAGGTACCAAACCGTCCCCGAGCATGAAAAGCAAGCACCTCGTATGATCTGCAAGAGCGTAGATCTTCGCTATTGGCTCCGTTAGTTTCTTTACTTCCTCTACACTCATTTCAAACTTCTTTGAGATCTCTGTAAGGATTTTATCTCTCTGATAACCCATTCCAGCGAGTTTCGAAGTTTCTGCTACGATCGATTTTAGATCTTTGCCTTTAAGGTAATTTAGACCACTCGAATTGAAGATCTTATCGAGCACTTTGCCGAAAATCGCATCGTAAACAGTCGGAGATCCTTTGCTCATCCAAACAAATCTTTCGAGTCCGTAGCCAGTGTCAACAATGTAGTTATCCATTCTGCGATATCTCTCTCCCTTGATCTCTATATCCCCGCTATTGTCTAATTGGAGATTCATGAAAACGAGCGTGGCAAGCTCGAGTCCGTTTACAATTGCTTCCAAGCAAGGTCCAGCGTTGCCACCTCCAGCCCATGGTTCTTCTTTGTAAACTATATTTTCCTTCCCTATTCCGAGCTTCTCAAGTAGTTCTGTGCAGTAAACAACCGTTTCGTTCTTCCAGTAAACTTCCTTACCGGGGAAGTTGAAAGCATGATGAGCCATCATCTCAAAAAGCGTTAAATGTCTCCCTGTTCTTCCAACGCTGTCCAAATCATCAAGCCTTATGCATGGCTGAGAAATAGTTAGCGGATTAGCTGGTGGCGGAGCAATACCGGCGGTTACAAATGGTTGAAAATCTGCAATGCTTGCAATTGTCAGATAAATGTCATCTCTCCATCTTGCAACCACAGGATATCTCTCGATCCTTGCATGCCCTCTCTCCTCGAAGAATCTTAGATAGAATTCCCTCATTTCATCAAGCTCAAAGCTTTTTCTAAAAGGCGAATTGCCAATAAAAGTATATCCTCCGCAAGGTGGATCTCCGCAAGTCTCACGATCGCTTGTAGTCCAGAAGTTCTTGCCACATTTAATGCATCGCTTCCTAACGAAGCCGTTTTCTTTCAGAAACGTGATGTCGAGGTATTCCTTCTCGAGAGTCATCGAGTTCTGTTCTAAGCAAGATATATATCTTTACCTTTAACTGCGGGGAACCTAAAAGCTTAAAGATTGTGTCATCAACAAAAGCTATGGATGCCTCTCTTCGCATAGCGAACATTAAAGGTATAGAGATCACCATTCACTGGAGTCTCTTCATAATTCTCCTCGTCCTTTCAAGCTATTTCTACACCTCAACTGAGCCTTTTGGCTTTGCAAATCTCAAGGAGTTTGAAAGAATAACCTTCTCGATTCTAGCTTCAATTTTTGTCTTCATCGCAGTTCTTTTCCACGAACTTGCCCATTCGCTTGTCGCAATGAGATTTGGAGTGAAAGTAAAGGGGATCATGCTCTTCATTTTCGGCGGAGTCTCGATGATGGAGAAGCTACCGAAGAATCCAAAAGAGGAACTAGCTGTAGCTTTAGCTGGACCATTTGCAAGCCTAACAATAGCTATTATTAGTTTTCTGATCTCGCTGAATACAAAAGGCGGGATCTCGATGTTTTTCTTGATCAGTGCTTACTTTAACTCCATTCTTACGATCTTCAATCTCATTCCTGCCTTTCCCATGGATGGTGGTAGAGT
This sequence comes from Archaeoglobaceae archaeon, assembly GCA_025059545.1. The sequence goes on along the minus strand of JANXDJ010000021.1, from coordinate 15,167 downwards.
CTTGCGCTCTATAATTGCACGGAGAACAAGCTATACAAGAGCTACAAAAACTGCATCAGGAATTGGTAAGGCAATAGCAATAGCGATGGGTATAATTGGGTTCTTTGGAGTAAATCTCTGGCTCATGCTCATAGCCCTCTTCATATATCTGGGCGCAAGTGAAGAGGAGAAGATCGTAACAGCAGAAGATCTTTTTTCAAGGTTCTCGATTGGAGACATAATGACGAGAGAGGTGATCTCTGTAACTCCAGAAACGAAAGTCGGAGAAGTGATCGATCTGATGTTCAAGCATAAACATCTGGGCTACCCTGTTGTAAAGGATGGTGAACTCGTCGGGATCGTGACACTTAAAGACATTATGAACGCAGATCCGGACTCAGTTGTAGAAAAGATCATGAGCAAAGAAGTTCTAACTCTTTCGCCAAAAGATCGAGCATTTGAAGCTTTCAGAATCATGAGCGAAAAGGGAATTGGGCGAATTCCAGTAGTTGAGGATGGAAAGATCGTTGGAATCGTTTCTAGGAGCGATTTGATGAAGATCAAAGAATTGCTCGAATTTTTGGAGGTGTTGGAGTGGAAAAGAAGCTCGTAATCATTGGAACTGCACATGTTCTGCAGAAAAGTGTTGAAGAGGTTAAGAGTGTAATAGAAGCGGAAAAACCAGATGCTGTAGCAGTAGAACTTTGTCCTGCAAGATACAAGGCTTTGATGGGGGAAAGAGAAGAAGTAAAAGTGTCCGAAATCCTTAAAAAAGGTGATTTTTTCCTAATACTGCTACAGCTTTTGCTCGGATATTTTCAGCGAAAAATCGGAGAAGAGATGAAGACCAAACCCGGAGAAGAGATGCTTACTGCAATAAATAAGGCAAAAGAGGTTAAAGCGGATGTTTTGCTGATTGACAGGGACATTACCATAACTTTCAAGCGTCTCTGGGGGCAGATGAGCTTCTTCGAGAAGATAAAATTCGTCTACTACATGTTTCGTGGCACTTTCGGCAAAGATTTAGAAGTAGAGGAGATGCTAAGAGAAGACATCATAGATCTGCTCGTGAAGGAGTTCAGAAAGATCTCACCAAAAGCTGCAAAGGTTTTGATCGATGAAAGGGATGAGTTCATGGCTTACAATTTGCTTAAAGCGATGGAGAGATACAACAAAGTCGTAGCAGTAGTTGGAGCGGGACATAAAAAGGGGATCATGGATGCAATGCAGAAAGGAGTTCAGAATCCTCAAAGACTACTTGAAGTTAAGCAGAGCAGAACTTTAAAGTGGATCGGACTAATTTTTATAGCTTTTATTCTTGCATTCTTTGCCTTGACAGCCATTTTTGCTTTTGAATTGCTCTACAAGGTATTTCTCTATTGGTTCCTGATCAATGGGATCCTTGCTGCATTTGGAGCACTCCTTGCAAGAGCTCATCCTCTTTCAGCTTTATCAGCTTTTCTTTGTGCTTGGCTCACTTCTTTGAACCCATTCTTGGCAGCAGGCTGGATCTCTGGAGCTGTCGAAGCCTGGATCAGAAAGCCGACGATGAAAGATGTCGAAGAGGTTTTTAAATCTGATAGTCTTAAAGAGCTGTTCCAGAACAAGTTTTTCAGAGTGATTCTTGTTGCAGCTTTGACGAATATCGGAAGCACGATTGGCACAATTTATGGAGGTTATTACATCCTAACAAACTTTGGAGTGGATGTTATGAAGATTATCTCTGAAAATCTGAGATTTTTATGATCCAGCTTCAACCTCTTGGAGAAGTCGATGAAGAGCTCGTTGAATGGCTTGCTAAGGAGCTGAAAAAGGTATTTGATACGGAGATCTTGATTCTCCCAGCCATTCCATTGCCATCAAACTGCTACAACAAGCGTGGTCAATATAATTCCACATGCATACTCTCAACGTTGAAAGTTTCAAAAAGAACACTTGCAATAACCTCTGAAGATCTATATGCAAAAGGATTGAACTTCGTCTTTGGGGAAGCAGAAGTTGGTGGTTTAAAAGCGATTGTATCATACTACAGGCTAAAATTCGGTGTTAGCAGAGAAGAGCTTAAAATTAGACTTTTAAAAGAAGCTGTGCATGAGCTAGGGCATGTTTTTGGCTTGACGCACTGCAAGGTTAATGGCTGTGTTATGAACTTCTCCAATAACGTTCTCGAGGTTGATAAAAAGACTTCAAGCTTTTGTGAGAAGTGTTTATCAAAAATAAGGTTTTAAAATAGTTTTTATATTCTTAAACGATTTGAAATTCTTTGCTTGTGTCAAACTTATTAGATTGTGGGATACTAATCTCCTGTTCGGTATCTTTTAAATCTGCAAAAATGCTGTATCCCTGTGAAAATACTTCGAAGAAAACTCTTACCTGGAAGTTTCTCTCAAGAAACTTTCTTATAGCTTCACATACAATTATATCTGTATTTTTACCGAGATTAGATGTCACGAGAAGGTAATAACCCCTGTTATCTATCCTTATATTGACTTTTGTAGCCTTTCTTGTTGCCAATAAACAGTTCTCGATTCCCTTAATAGCTTCAAGAACTGAGATTTCAGCAATTGGCTTTCTGTAAATTCGCCTTATGATTATCTCAAGCTCGTTGTCACATAATGCTTTCTCAACTTCGCCTGAAACCACGAGTTCTATTGTTTTAGCATTGAAAGCCACGAGGTTAGCCTCATCCATTAGCTCTATGAGATTGCACGAGGTATCAAGCTTGCTAGTTTTATATCGGTCAAAAATGGCTAAAGCTTCTTCAATCACGTTGTTTACCCTACCATATTCTGAAAGATATTTTTCTATGATCCTACTCGCTTCGTTGCTAAGAGTTGTGTGAAGCCTTTTCTTCATGATCGACTGTTTTTTTCTCGCTTTAAAAGTGTTGTGCATAGTATTTAAAAACTTGTGCAAGTTAGGAGCATTTTTATTCAAAAAAGTTTTATTCGTGTGGCAGTAATTACTAAAAATGATGAAAATAGAGTTTGATAATATTTCGGAGCTTAGAAGCGATTTAGCAGAAATGCTTGCAAAGAGCGTAAAGGAGTGGGCGGATAAAGAGGTTATCCCCTATCGTGCACAAATAGACGATGATTTTGAAATAACAGAGAGAGCAATGAAAAAGCTTTTTTTGGATATAGGGCTGCAAAAGTTAAACGTTCCTGAAGCCTTAGGCGGAGCAGGAATAAGCTCTGAAGAGTTGCCTCTGGTCATACTAAGAAGTTTTGAGGAAATCGGGAAAGCAGACGTGGGAATAGGTTTTGTGCTTTCGTCGGTTTTAGCCTCTACAGCTTCAGCGCAGAACAGCGAGGTATTTGATTTTCTTGTAGAAAGACTTTCAAAAGATCTATGTAGAGTTGCAATCTATCCTCCGCAATTCGGAAAAAGCGATTTTAAAGGTTTTGAACTCGCAAAAGCCGTAAGTATAGGGGACAAGGTAAAGATAAGAGGTGCTGGAAGACCTTTAAACTCTGGTTTTGATGCTGAGATCTATGTGGTCTTCTGCGACTATGACGGAATTTCTCTTGCATTTATAGAAGCTGAAGAAGTTGAAAGAAGTGAGCTAATAAAAACCACAGGTTTGATTGCAAGTAGAAATTGCGACGTAAGAATAAAAGCAGAAATTGAGAAAAAAAAGATATTAGCTGGCGATGCATGGAGAAAATTGTATATCTATCTAAATTTCTGCCTCTCTGCACTATGTGTTGGTTCTGCATTGGATTCATGTAGAATTCTTGGGGATTGGGCAGAAAAGAGAACTATTAGAGGAAAACCATTACGGGATAACACCGTTGATGCGATTGTGATTGCGGATGTTGTAAGGGAAGCAATTGAAGCAAAATCCATTGCACAGATATTGGCAAAAATGATGCTCGAAGATAGAAATGAAGAAGAAGTGTATACTTTCTCAGTTTTATCCGCTCTAAAGTGTTCCAGTTCTGCTTTTATTTCTGCAGATAGAGCTATGGAGCTCATGGCTTCGCAGGGTTATGCACGAGAGGGACTTTTAGAGAAGCAATGGAGAGATGCTAAAAGCATAAAGACGATACTCAACCCATATCATCTACTTCTCGAACTCTCTGCAAACTACTTCGGTGCGAAAATATGGTAGGGGGTGATATTTTGGAGTTTGCGAGGATTAAGGAATTTGAATCTCCTCTTGAGAAGTATCTCGCTGAAATGATAATGGAGTGGGGAGAAAAGAACGTTAAACCATACAGAAGAAACTTTGACGAGGATTGGAAAGAGCATAGAACGATAGAACCAGCCTTAGAGAAATTGATGGTAAAATATGGATTTCAGATGGCTGTTTTTCCAGAGGAAGTGGGTGGTTGGGGTTTAGGCAGTTCCGATTACTTTGGTTCAATCACAGCAAGAGTAATGGAGGAAATTGGAAGATACGATACTGGAATAGCGGTCTCGGTAGGCGTATCCTTGTGGCCTCTTTTCGTTATAACTGTGAAGCCACACATAAATTACGAACTTTGTGCCGAGTTCGCACCACTTTATAAAAGGAATAAGCTAACGATTTCTGCGAATGCGATGACAGAACCGCAGGGTGGTTCAGATATTGAGAATTTGGATGAGTTAAAGGGAAAGACGATAAGAACAACTGCCAAGCTCGAAGGCGATGAGTGGGTCATCAATGGGCACAAGCTTTGGCCAACGAATAGCGGGGGTCTCGCGGACTTGTTTGGAGTTGTATGCACAACTAACCCAGGGGTTGCAGATGAGAAATACTTTGCCTACATCTATGTCCCAGCAGATTTGCCGGGGGTTAAGCAAGGAGAACCTTACAGAAAAGCAGGAATGGCAGCGGATAAGAATTCCGACATATGGTTTGAAAACGTTAGGGTTCCGAAGCATTACAGAGCTTGGGGGGAAGAATTGGATGCGAAGTATTTCAGGATCATAATCTCGACAGGCTGTCTCGGAAGCGCTGGAATGGCATTGGGAGCTATGGAAGATATATACGAAATTCTGCTGGAGAAATGTAGCGAATTCAGGTATAGGGGTAAGCCTCTAAAGGAGAACACTGTAGTGGCAGGATTTTTGGCAGACATAGCTTCAGAAATAGAAATCTCCAGATCCGCTGTTTACACGTATGCAAGAATGCTCGACAACCCAGAGCTTTATGGAGAAAGATTTTCACCAGAGATAATTGCAAGAGGCAGAGCTTTAAAACTTAGGGTTGTAGACGCTTGTTGCGGTGTTGCAGAGAAGGCAATGAACCTTTTTGCACACTACGGCATAGATCGCACTTTTGACATCGAGAAACATTGGAGAGATGTAAAGATAATTCAGCTTTGGATGGGTGGAAGGCAATTATGTCAGATGGATGTCGCAAGGTATTTTTATAACTGCAAACAGCTTTAGTTGGAGGTGAGAATATGATCGATATGCTTTTTGGTCTTCTAAAGGCAATGGGCGGCTCGATATTTTATAAGGATTTAGTTAGGAGAATGGCAAATGAGTTTGCGAGTCCGGCGAAAATTGAGAGAGATGTTAGGGAAATTCTCAGCAAGGACTTAGAGTTTGCTACGACTTTCTTCAGTCTTGCACCAAGAAGTGTAAATGCGGTATTCGGATTAGTGCAAGGAGTAAATTCCTACATGAGCAGTTTTGCAAGCGATGCGGTTGTTGGATTGCTTAGAGGTGTTGCCAAGGATTTAAATGCTGTTTACGCAGCAAAAGCTGTTAACGACTTTTTCGATCAGATGGAAAGATTGAGAAAAGATCATCCGAAGCTCATTGCGGAATTGCTGGGGGATAGAATTGGGGAGTTTATTGATACCTTAGACTTTGGAAAAATGAAGAAGTTCGTCGAAGATTCTGCATACTGCACCTATGGCACCTTCGAGATCGTGAATGAGAAAATTTTTGGAAATCCAGTAAAGCTTGGAAATTTAGTTAGCTCTGTTCCAGCTGTTTTGAACGCAGGTATTGCGATTTCAAATGATGCAATTAGAAGGGTCGAGCTACCATCAGAAGTTCTTGCCAGTGCATTATTTGCAACTCTCACCAAGGTAGACGTAGAGCAAATGGGAAAAATGCTCAGCAATGTGTCCACTTTGATTAATAAAGTGCATGAGGGGAACTATATCTTAGGAAAAGGTGATAGAAAGTTTAAAGAGATCGCAGAGACTACAATGGAAAAATTCCTAAATTCAATGGATGTTGAGGAATTCAGAAAGGCAGTAAATGCTATATTGGAGGATTTGAACGATTTTAGCGATGCTTTAAACAACGCACTATGGAAAAATCCACTTACAATGATGGCTCTGGCACCATTAGCTCCTACTGCGCTCAATCTCCTGATGGGCATAGGATCTAAAGCGTTATCAAAGTTTAACGAGTTGCCACCAGATCTCTCTGCACAGATTACTACTTCTCTTATGAAGGAAATTGACACGAAAAAGCTCGGTGAAATTTTAACCGGGATTGCGAAGGTTGTCAATGGAGTTGCTGAGAGTGATCCAAAAGCAATTTCCAACATTCTAAACTCAGCAATTGCTTCTTCGGATAAAAAAGAGCTTGAAAAAATGCTGAACAACTTGGTAAGGTCCATAGTAGACGTCATAGCTTCAAATCCGCAAATACTCTCCGCTCTTGCAATCCCATTGCTTCAGTCATTTGCTGGATTAGTGGGAATAAAAAGTAGGAGTGAGGGATAATGTTATTCGATAAGCTTCAGGAAATTTCGACCCTTCTTGAGAATGAATATATAAAAGACTGGAAATCAAACGGAGGATTTGTAATAGGACACGCTTGCATAGCCTTGCCAAGGGAAATCGCTGAAGCGGGTAGAATTCTACCTTTCAGGCTCAGAGGAAATAGCAATTCAGATACATCTACAGCGGATTCCTATCTCTCAAGATATAATTGCACTCTTTGCAGAAGCTGTCTTGAACTTGTTTTGAACGGTAGCTACGATTTTCTCGACGGCTTTATCAGAGTGAGAGGTTGTGATCACTGGATGGGAACTTTTGATGAAATTCTGCACGCCAAGAAAGCTAAGTTTATTTATTACTTCAAAGTCCCGCACTTGGTCAATGAGGATACTTTAAAATTTTTTACTGCCGAAATAATGAATTTAAAAAACTTCTACGAGAAAAATTTTGGGATGGAGATCAGTGAAGATGAAATTGTCAACCAGATAAAGCTTCAGGATAGGATCAATGATAAAATGATGGAATTTAGCAGAAAAAGATTCAAAAAGCCAAATTTTTACGGAAGTGAAGCGATCTCTTTAGCAATTGCCCGCGAATCTATACCATCAAAAGCATTCGAATCATTAATTGAAGAAGTTTTAAAGGAAGGTAGAAAAATTGACTTTCGCGCAAAATTTGTTCTTGGAGGAAGTCCGCTAGATGAAATAGAGCTTATAAAGAAAATTGAGGAAATGGGTGCGATAATTGTTTCTGAAACGACATGTTTTGGCTGTGGAGCATTTTGGAACATGAAGCGGTTTGAAGATAGCGATCTCTATGAATTTCTTGCTGAAAAGTATCTTGAAAATCTTAAGATATGTGCGAGGATGTTCGGTGAGTATAATTTCCGAAAGAATTTCCTAAAGCAGATCTTTGAAATTTCTGAAGCAGATGGAGTAATTTTGACACATAATAAGTTTTGCGACTTATTCGGCATTGAAAACGCCAAGCTAAGAATGGATCTCGAAAAGGATGGAATTCCGGTGCTTTTGCTTGAAAAAGAATATGCTTCTTCTGCTGACATCGGCAGAATAAAGACGAGAGTGCAGGCATTTATGGAGAGATTAGGAAGGTGACTTTTATGGCTGAAATTAAAACTGGATTGGTTTTTAGGAGCTATCAAATTTTGAGGACGATCAGAAAATTTAGCGTTTACACGAGAAGGGAGATAGAGGAGATGCTTGATTTATTCGTCAAGGAGGAATCTCATACGCTCAGAAGTTTTTTGGATGAGAGACATGATGGTGCAGGACTAAAATTTTTGCAAGAAATTCTTGGTGGACATGTGATCGAGGCGGTGGAGGCAAGAGATAAGGGGAAGAAGGTTGTCATGATCCCATTCAACTTCCCCCCAGAAGTTATTAATGCTTTCGATAATGCTGTTCCCTTCACTACAGAAGTCGTAACAACAACAGGCACACTTGCCCTTGCTCATCAGGGTGAGCCATACTGGGATTATGCGGTATCTCTGGGAATTCCAGACTTCGTTTGCTCAGCAAATACAATAGCTTTGGGTTCTATTCTATTATCTACACAAGCAAAGGAGTTCGTTCCAGATTTGATGATCTCTGCAGCGCCGGGTTCATGTGATGCTAACTCTAAGATCCATGAGTTCGTTTCTGAGTTTCTTGGAATACCGGAAATAATACTTGACAAAACTGGAGACAGTGTAAGAGATTTTGAACTCTATAAGAGGCTATTTTATAGAATGTTTTTAAGGCTCGAAGAAAAACTGGGCGAAGTTGATGAAGACAAGCTGATAAAAACAATCGAAAAATGTAACGAAGCTACAGAGCTTTTCTGGGAGCTTTACGAGCTAAAGAAGAATATCCCTTGTCCAGTTCCAAATATGTTCACCTTAATGAGCTATGGAACTCGTTTTACAATGTGGGGAAGAGACGAGGCAATTGAGATGTTCAGAAAATTAGTGGATGTGGCTGAGAAAAGACTTAAAAAGGGAGAATATCCTGCAGAAAAAGAAATTGCGAGAAGTCTCTGGGTATACACTGGATACTATATCGATTTATTTGAATTCTGGCTTTGGTTGGAGGACAATGGAATAAGTTATCTTAATGATGTCCTTAATGCACAAGTTTTAAAGGAAATGCATGAAGTTAATACAAAAGAAGAAGCAATTGACGCTTTTGCAAACAATGCATGGAATTACGTAATGACAAGACAAATGGGTGCGGAAAATATGGGATTAAAGTGGGTCGAAGATGCAACGCATCTTTTTAGAGATCTTAACGCAAATTGCGCAATCTACAGTGGACATCATGCATGCAAGCAGTCACAAAGCGTTTTTAGAATTTTAAGGGACGAGTTTACGAAAGAAGGAATACCAGTTCTGAGGTTGGATGGTGATTGCTGGAACCGGAGAATAACTCCAGTTAGCGTTCTTCAGGAAACAATTTTAGACTTCATAAACAATGTTGTTGCAAAAAGCAAGAAGAGAAGGAGGAGAGGATGAGATTGTGTTATTTGCTGGAACTGACGTTGGTTCGCTGACCGCTCAAGCAGTTGTTCTGCAGGATCATGAAGTATTGGGCTGGAAGAATATGAGAGTTCTGCCAAATCCTGTGGAAACTGCAAAAAAGGTGATGGGGGAGCTAATTGATGAATTAAACTTAAAAAAGGATGAGATTATAATTTTTTCAACAGGATATGGGAGAGAAAAGCTTGTAGAGGTAGGATTTGCCAAAGAACATGTTAGTGAGATAAGCTGTCATGCTAAGGGAGCTTTTTGGCTAAATCCTGCGGTAAGAACTGTTATTGATATTGGGGGACAAGATGCCAAGGTTATAAGAATAGACGAAACTGGCAAGCTGATCAATTTTGTGATGAACGACAAATGTGCTGCTGGAACTGGTAGATTTCTAGAAATTCAAGCAAAAGCTCTTGGCTTAAGACTTGAAGAACTCGGAGATGCTACTTTCATAGCCAAGAATCCAGTAGAGATAACTGCAAGATGCAGTATTTTTGCGGAGACTGAAGTTTTACACTTCCTTCAGAGAGGATTTTCAAAAGAGGACATTGCAGCAGGTGTTAACAAATCGATGGCTCAGAGGATATATTACTTGGCAAGGCGTGTTGGGGTTGAGAAAGAAGTAGCTTTGACTGGAGGTGTTGCAAAAAACAGGGGAGTCAAGCGAGAGCTTGAAAAGATTTTGAACATCAAATTTCTCGATTTGGGTATGGATCCACAGATAATCGGAGCATTAGGGGCGGCTATTTTTGCAAAAGAGAAGTTTGGGGGTGAATGATGTTCCTTGGAATAGATGTTGGAACGAGGTTTACAAAGGCGGTTCTTTGGGATGGTAAACTGCTTAGCCATGTAATCGAAGAGACTACAGGAAATATGAATCCCGTTCTTGAGTCAATTCTTGCAAAATTTAGAAAATATGGGGATTTTGAGCGTTGCTGTGCAACTGGAAGTGGTGCTCAACTTGTTGAATTTGCTGATTTACGAGAAGACGATGTAATATGTCTTGCAATAGCTGGAAGGGATATCGTCAATGCGGACTACGTCATCGACATCGGAGCGCAGAGCATAACGGTGATCTCGGTTGATAAGGATGGAAATGTCATCGATTATATAAAGAACGACAAATGCGCAAGTGGTAGTGGCAAATTTTTAGAAGTGATGAGTTCCGCTCTTGGTATTGCTTTTAAGGAATTAGACAATTTTGCATTAAATTCAGACAAGAAACTGGCGATAACATCTCAATGCGCAGTTTTTGCTGAAAGCGAAGTTATATCTTATGTTAATGAGGGCGAGAAGAGAGAAAATATAATCTCAGCGGTCTGCGACTCCATAGCCAAAATTGTAGCGTCGCAGGTTAAAAAACTGAGTATAAACGGAAGATACACGATAACTGGAGGTGTTGCAAACTTTACAAGTATTACTGAGAGAATAAGAAAGAACATTGGAGGAGATTACGTTATCTTTCCGTCTCCACAGCTCGCTACCGCAATTGGTGCAGGAATAGTGGCAGAGGAATTCTAAATGTTTGAAGAAGTCGTTGATAAGATCAGATTAAATATAGAAGAAGGTATTAAATTGGGAAGAATTCAAAAATACGATCCACTCTTGTTTCCGCAGTGGAGAAAAGGTAATGAGATCGTAACAAGAAACGAACTTGCTTATGAACTCGGAAAACAGAACTCAGCGCTTTTATTCCTCTGGGGAAATGTTGAGAACAAAATATACATTTCTACGAGTTCCGATGGATCTCTTGCGTTGGTTGTTATTTGTGACATTCTTTGGGAGGAAGGATTAGATAAATACGAGTGCTTTAAAGTCATGAGAAATTCCTTCTATAGTATAAGCTTAGCTGGAGTAACAATTAGAAGCCTTCCAAGTCAACTTAGGATATGGTTGAGGGTTGGAAAACTTGCCAACGCCGAGGGTTTTAATTTGGGTATCTTCGGTAGAGCTATCCAAGAGACTATGAATTCTATAAAATTCGTTAAAGCTACCGATGTGATAATTTTGACCTCTAAGGAGGAGATTAGCTCTTTGAACGACGTTTTTTTTAGGGCTAAAAAGATAACCGACGCCTTGATCAAGATGCATGAGGAAAAACTGCTGAATTGCGATGAATGCGATTATAAAGATGTTTGCACTGAAATTCCAGAGCTTAAAATGATTAGAGAAAAAATTAAGAAGTTATGAAGATTGCTGTCGTTGGAAAGGGTGGTGTTGGAAAAACCACGATTTCCGCGCTTCTGATCAAAATTCTATGTGAAAAAGGCAAGGTTTTAGCGATCGACGCGGATCCTGCAGGTGGACTTTCGATCTCTCTCGGAGTTGAAATAAAGAAGACATTGGAAGATGTTAGGAACGAGATAGCTGAAATGATTAGGGAAAAATACGATAAGGTCGAGATTGCGAGTTCAATCGATTACAAAATACTCGAAGTGTTGAATGAAGCTGAAAAGTTTGTATTTCTGGCGATGGGGAGACCGGAAGATGAGGGTTGTTATTGTCAGCTGAATTTGATGCTCAGATCTGCTATTGAAATTCTTTCAAGCTCATTTGATTACGTTGTAATTGATGGTGAAGCGGGAGTTGAGCAGATAAATCGCAGAGTGATAAGGGATGTTGATGCGCTTTTAGTGGTCACAGATGCTACTAAGAAGGGATTTCAGGTGGCAAAACAGATCAAATCGGTTGCAGATAGGTCTGTAAAGTTCAAAAAGTGTGCACTTGTGGTTAATAAGGTGAGAGAGCCAATAAAGATCGAGAATGGCGATTTTGACTTTATTTTCACAATTCCTGAAGATGAGAACATACTCAGGCTTGATGTTGAGGGAAAATCATTGCTAAGCATCGAAGACTCGATTTCTTTGGGTTCTATGAGAGATTTGGTAGAAAAACTTCTTTTTAGACAATAGATTATTTTATTTTTCTTTAAAATCTTATTTATAAAATATTTTCAAGTTACTTGATCACAGTGAAGAGAAAGTGATAAAAACAAAGAAAAAAACAACACTAAGGGCTCGTGGTCTAGCGGTTATGACGTCGCCTTCACACGGCGAAGTTCGAGGGTTCGAATCCCTCCGAGCCCAGATTTTACGAAGCTTTGAAGCATCGAAAAAATTTTCTTTGTATTCCCTCTTTTTTAGACCGCCTGATTTTCGATTTGAATTTTAGATATTTTTATCCTCTTTTCCGATTTTAGAGTTGCCAACTTCTGGAATCCTCACAAAAACCATCTTTAAATCGATAGATCTACGCTTCAAATCCGACCAAATCGAGAAATTCCGTAGGAAGCCTTAAAATTTGGTCTTAAAAGCCTTCTTTTTTCGAATTAAAACTTTTTATATCATTTCTAAGTTATAGGATTTCGTTCTATCTTTGGAGTTTTAAAAATCTAACTTTAGTAAATACTAAAGGAATGGCTCCCCTTCATGTTTTGAGCGCTATTTGCTATTGGCTGTGATTAATAAGAGCTTTCAATACCCGTTTTCAGGGTTTTGAGATTGCTACGCATAATAGAAAAGAAGGGAAAGCGGTATATTAAAGTTAGTCTTTCAATACCCGTTTTCAGGGTTCTGAGATTGCTACGATTATGTAAGCGTTGCAGAAATAGAGAATTACTTTACCTTTCAATACCCGTTTTCAGGGTTTTCAGATTGCTACCGAGCTATCGAAAGCAGTGAAAAGATATATACAAATAATCTTTCAATACCCGTTTTCAGGGTTCTGAGATTGCTACTTATAAGCTGGGAGTATTTCAGGATTTGTCATCGCTTCGACTTTCAATACCCGTTTTCAGGGTTCTTCGATTTCTACGGCAGATATTACTGCTCGTTCTGGCGTTGTTAGTCGTCTTTCAATACCCGTTTTCAGGGTTCTTCGATTGTTACACATTTCAACGCATTCATCGGACAGTTCAAAGAATGGGACCTTTCAATACCCGTTTTCAGGGTTTCGAGATTGCTACGTTGAAAAGTTTGCGAGCAAATGCACAGTGTGCGGTGCCTTTCAATACCCGTTTTCAGGGTTTCGAGATTGCTACGTCTTTTCTACATGTTTTTGGTGTAGGTAGCTCAACAACAACTTTCAATACCCGTTTTCAGGGTTTCGAGATTGCTACCCGAATTCCACACTGTCGATATTTCGCAAATCCTGAGCAAAACTTTCAATACCCGTTTTCAGGGTTTCGAGATTGCTACTCGAGTATTACGATAAAATTACGATATAAAATTTCGAAACTTTCAATACCCGTTTTCAGGGTTTCGAGATTGCTACTTGGGAATATAATAAGTGTTATAGAAGACTCGAAAGACTTTCAATACCCGTTTTCAGGGTTTCGAGATTGCTACTTCTTATCTTGTTTGTCCAAAGCAAAAACTATTGCTGCCTTTCAATACCCGTTTTCAGGGTTTCGAGATTGCTACCGGGATGTGCTGGTAGTGAGCGCAGGCAATGAATCCAACTTTCAATACCCGTTTTCAGGGTTTCGAGATTGCTACAGCGAGGAGAGATTTTAAGAAGCTCTTAGCGTTAATCACTTTCAATACCCGTTTTCAGGGTTTCGAGATTGCTACGGTTGATTTTTATTTTTTGATTTTTCGGGCATTGAAAAGCTTTCAATACCCGTTTTCAGGGTTTCGAGATTGCTACACTGGATTATTTATTAAATAAACAGGGTTGAATATTTTCTTTCAATACCCGTTTTCAGGGTTTCGAGATTGCTACACTGTTGAAAACTGCTCAAGCAGTGATTCTTGAAATCCTTTCAATACCCGTTTTCAGGGTTTCGAGATTGCTACACTCTTTAATTTTTTTAATCATAAAAATCGATTCGATCTTTCAATACCCGTTTTCAGGGTTTCGAGATTGCTACACAACGGTTGACAACTTTGCATACGTTAGCATTTCAACCTTTCAATACCCGTTTTCAGGGTTTCGAGATTGCTACTCATTGGGGTAAATTACAAAGAAGTAGTGATGAGCAACTTTCAATACCCGTTTTCAGGGTTTCGAGATTGCTACACGGCGATGAGTATGAGTATTTTTGTCCAAAGATATGCTTTCAATACCCGTTTTCAGGGTTTCGAGATTGCTACTTGAGATTTATAGAAGACTACCAAGATATGGATAATTTCTATCTTTCAATACCCGTTTTCAGGGTTTCGAGATTGCTACCTACAAATGTATCGTGAGCAAAAGAAATTACGTGAAATCTTTCAATACCCGTTTTCAGGGTTTCGAGATTGCTACCCCATATGAGCGAGATTGAACGTTTTTGCAAGGCGGTCTTTCAATACCCGTTTTCAGGGTTTCGAGATTGCTACTATTTAATCAACAATCCAGTGCCGTTCATGTGGTTAACTTTCAATACCCGTTTTCAGGGTTTCGAGATTGCTACAGCAACGTATTAATGCCGACTTATAACGGATTTAACAGTCTTTCAATACCCGTTTTCAGGGTTTCGAGATTGCTACTCGAGCTCGTCGGGAAGCCAACAGTTTACTTTAGCTGTAACTTTCAATACCCGTTTTCAGGGTTTCGAGATTGCTACGTGGACATATCAATAATCAAGGCGGGAAAGTGGGACATCTTTCAATACCCGTTTTCAGGGTTTCGAGATTGCTACTGGTGGAAGTGTGGAAAGGCTGGTTCTTAGTCCAGGAAACTTTCAATACCCGTTTTCAGGGTTTCGAGATTGCTACGAATACAAAATACTATAACCATTACCTACGGTTATCGCCTTTCAATACCCGTTTTCAGGGTTTCGAGATTGCTACTGAAATTATGCCCCCTCAGATCATACATGCCAGAATCATCTTTCAATACCCGTTTTCAGGGTTTCGAGATTGCTACGTAGAAGTTAAGACCGCAGAAAAAACTGAAATAAACTTTCAATACCCGTTTTCAGGGTTTCGAGATTGCTACCCTACTTAAAAATTCTCTGAACTACAAAAATATAAGCTTTTCGCTCTTCTTTCAGTAACACCAACTGC
>JANXDJ010000020.1 GCA_025059545.1 Archaeoglobaceae archaeon | reverse complement strand
GCGAAGATCATCGCAAAGAAGCCAACAAGCACCGCTTTTCTTGCATATTTTGCACCATAACGCTCAGTCAGTATATCCGTCGCCAAGAATGTTGAGCCATATATGACGTTGCCCATCGCTGTTACTAAGCCGAAGACTTCGATGATCTTCGTAACCTGAATGTTCGCTATAACGATCGACAACGCCATCCACATATAAAGCCCAGCTCTGCCGAAAAACTTGTATGCAAGCGTTATCCCGAAGAAACAGACAATTAAAGTCAAAAAACCAAAAATTTCGTTCAACATAACACAAACACTACACTATTAGCTGTTTCAATCCTTTCAGCCTCAACACCTTCAACCGTTCTTCTGATCTCTAACTCAAACCACTCTGGCTTTACTTCAATTCTCTCCGATCCGATATAAACGCTGATTGGCTCCTTAGCGAGTTTCAACTTCTCCAAATCGCTCAGATTTTCAACAGCCTTTATGATTTCTCTAACCTTTTCCTTAAAAATTGGTCCAAGCACTGCAAATCTCGGCTTTAGCCTTTTAACCTCTTCTTTTGCCTTTGGCATCTCTCTTGTTATTTCAATTTCTGAATTCGTTGCAAACTTCAGATCTAAATTGTCAAGCTCGAGTTGTGTAAAAACGATGATCTTCTTGAGAGGAGCATTCAATGCCATGCCCTTATCGTGCTTTAGTTTTCTAATCGCCGAGAGAATTTCCTTCATCTCTTCTCCCGCTATTTCAGCTTGCTCGTCGATGAAACGCTTATCCACTTCTGGATAGCTCTGGAGATGAACGCTTCCGTTTCCAAACTTTGACCAGATCTCCTCAGTTATGAACGGTGTGATCGGAGCGAGAAGGCGAATAATTCTGTCGAGCACGTATTTAAGTGTGAATTTGGCAGAATTTGCTTCTTCACCGGTGTAAAGTCTTCCTTTAACAAGTTCGATATAGTTGTCCGCAAGTTCATACCATACAAAGCTTCTTATCGCCTTAAGAGCTTCGTCGAATCTATACCTATCCATGTTCTCTCGAACTAAGGCTATTAGCTTGTTAAGCTTCGATAGAATCCACTTATCTGCAATTCTCAGGTTTTCGACGTCTTCTGAACTTTCCTTGTAGTCTAATAGATGCGTTAAGGCAAACCTTGCCACACTCCAGAGCTTTTGTTGGAATCTGCTTGCAGCAACTACTTCTCTCCAGCTAAAAATTAAGTCCTCGCCAATAACACCACTTGAAGCCCACTGGCGAAGCGCATCCGCTCCATACTGCTCGACAACTTCTTCAGGGCTTATTACATTGCCAATGCTCTTGCTCATCTTTCTTCCATCTTCGCCAAAAACGATTCCGTTTATTACGATCTCTTTCCATGGAATTTCATTCTCCAAGGCTTGGGAGCGGAGAATTGTGTAAAAAGCCCATGTCCTTATTATATCATGTCCTTGTGGGCGAAGAGAGACTGGATAATCCTTAAGCTCAGGCCAGCCAGCAATTACAAGTGGAGTTATGCTCGAATCCATCCAAGTGTCGAGCACGTCTCTTTCACCTTCAAATTCATCGCTTCCACATTCGCAATTCCTCAAAGGCTTCTGCTTCGTTGGATCCACTGGCAACCAACTTTCCTCTGCAACCATTGTCTTTCCACACTTCTTGCAATACCATACTGGGATGGGTGTTGCAAAAACT
The DNA here is from genome assembly GCA_025059545.1 of Archaeoglobaceae archaeon. The sequence goes on along the minus strand of JANXDJ010000020.1, from coordinate 17,949 downwards.
CTCTGTCTGCTTATCACCCAATCCCATTCCATCGCCTCAACCCAGGTTAAAAGTCGATCGAACATGAACTCTGGAACCCATTTAACCTTCTTCGCCATTTCAATGATCTTATCCTTGTCTACCTTGACAAACCATTGCTCTGCAGGAAAGATCTCGACAGGTGTTTTGCATCTCCAGCAAACGCCAACGTTGTGCTCAACCTCTTCTTGCCTAAGAACTTTACCCTCAGTTTTTAGATCGGCGATTATTCTTTCCCTTGCTTCTGCTAACTTCAAACCGCAATACTTCCCTCCAAGTTCATTCAAAGTCCCATCACGGTTGATCACGTTTCTGAGATCGAGCCCATACTTCTTCCACCACTTCACATCTTGCCGATCGCCAAAGGTGCAGATCATCACAATTCCAGTTCCAAAGCTTGGATCAACCGCTTCATCCGCAATTACTCTAACCTCATGCCCTCCAACAGGAACTTTCACAAAATTTCCGATCAAATTAGAATGTCTCTTATCTTCGGGGTTTACAGCTAAGGCAACACAAGCTGGAATCAATTCTGGACGAGTGGTTGCAATAACAACATCATCAGAAAATTTTATATAATTAAGCTTTGTTTTTCCTTTCCTATATTCTATTTCAGCCAACGCAATCGTAGTTTCGCATCTTGGACAGATTATGACAGGATGATAGCCTCTGTATATTAGCCCTTTTTTGAACATTCTGACAAAAGAGACCTGCGTCTTTGTATAGTAATCTGGATACATCGTTATGTATTCCTTGCTCCAGTCTATGCTGAAGCCAAGTCTTTTTGTTGTAGCTCTCATTTTTAAAATGTTCTCTTCTGTAAATTTTACGCAGAACTCTCTGAATTTCTCTCGATCTACTTCACTCTTCTTTATACCATACTTTTCCTCAACCTTTACTTCTGTTGGCAATCCATGACAATCCCAGCCCTGGGGAAACATGACTTCATAGCCATTCATTCTTTTATATCGAGCGATAAAATCAATTATGCACCAATTAAGAGCATGACCGATATGAAATGAGCCCGTGGGGTATGGAGGAGGAGTGTCTATTATATAATAGGGCTTTTTCGAATTCCAATCAAAATAATAAATCCTTTCATCCCAGCTCCTAAGCCATTTTTCTTCGACTTCTATTGCCTTATACTCCTTTTCCATGGTTTGCAATCTATGTTAAGCATATATTTTTTGCTTTTGACTTCCAACATCTCAAGCACTTTCTGAAATTCGGAGGTTAAAAAGAAATATAAATCTGAATAAGGGAGATTAATCATGATCTCTGTGGAGGATTTTAAACAAGCTTGGAAAGAATATGAAATCGAAGAGGCAAAAAGGGGTTTCTTGGTTCATTTGACAGCCTACATGATAATAAATGTCTTTTTTGCCATTGTCAACTATATTACTTCTCCTAATAACCCCTGGTTCTACTGGCTTCTGCTTGGTTGGGGTATTGGCTTAGCCTTCCACTTTGTCTTCTCGAGAGAAAGATTTGTAATTCCAGAATGGGAAAAAAAGGCTTCAAGAGTGGAAATGAAAGCTAAAGAAAAGAAGTCATAACACAGTTATCTAGCAGTGGAAAAAACGGGTAAAATTTATCAATTAATTAAACCCAACCAGTTTTATGAATCCGGTAAAAATTGCGGAAGACGTTTATTGGATCGGTGCTCTTGACTGGAGTGAGAGAGATTTCCACAATTTTCAAACGCCAAGAGGCTTGACGTACAATTCCTACTTGATAACAGATGAAAAGAAAGTAGTAATCGATGCTGTAAAGCACAAATTCGTCTCTGAGCAACTTCAAAGAATTTCAAAGCTGATAGATCCCAAGGAAATAGATTACGTAGTAGTAAACCACATAGAGCCAGATCATGCGAGTGGGCTTGCAGATCTGATGAGGTTCGCAAAGAATGCAACGATCATATGCTCCCAGAAGGGTAAAGAAGGACTTTGCAAGAATTTCGACTGCAAAGACTGGAAATTAATGGTTGTGAAGAATGGAGACACGTTAAAAATTGGTAAGCGAACGCTCATGTTCCTAGATATGACAATGCTACACTGGCCAGACAGCATTGCAAGCTATTTGGTAGAAGATAAGATCCTTTTCTCAAACGATGCCTTTGGACAGCATGTTGCTAGTGAAGAGCGATTTGCAGAAGATCTCGGAGTTGATGAGGCATTGAAATGGGCAAAGCTATACTATGCGAACATCCTAATGCCCTTAGCTACGTTGATCAAGAGGAAGCTCGAAGAGCTTAAGGGAGTTGAGATAAAGTTAATCGCTCCAAGCCATGGCGTTGCTTGGAAAAATCCAAAGGTTATAATCGAGCAATACAGAAAATGGGCAGATTTTGAAGTTGAAAATAAAGTTGTTGTTGTCTATGACACGATGTGGGGCTCTACAGAGAAGTTGGCAATAGAAATAGCGGATGGAGCAAGTAAGAATGCTAAGGTCAGATTATTCAACACTCGAAAGGATTCCTGGACTGAAATTGTAGCAGAAATTCTCGATGCGAAGGCTTTAGCAGTAGGAGCACCAACGATCCATAACTCACTCTTTCCACCAGTAGCAGGATTTCTGAGCTATCTTAAAAGCTTAAAGCCGAAGAATAAAAAAGCCTTAGCTTTCGGCTCCTACGGCTGGAATGGTGTTGCGGTTAAGGAGATTGCTAAAACCTTGGAAGAACTTGGATTTGAAACAAAGCAGTTTGCTGTTAAATTCAAACCAACGAATGAGGAGCTTGAAAAAGCCTACGATTTGGGGGTTGAGTTGGCAAAATGATCCTCGGAATATGTGGAAGTCCAAGAAAAAAAGCAACTGAATTCGTGCTAAACAAGGCATTGGAAATGCTAAACGAAATGGGCTTTGAAACAAAATTTTTTACAGTGAGAGGAAAAAGCATAAACTTTTGCCAGCACTGCGATTATTGCCTTAAGCATAAGGAGTGCAAGTTCAAGGACGACATGGTCGAGCTTTACGAATTGCTTGAAAAGTCGAATGGAATAATAATGGCGACACCAGTCTACAACGGTGGTGTTAGCGCTCAGCTAAAGGCGATAATGGATCGTTGTAGAGCATTGGTTGCAAAAGACTTCGACTTCTTCCGTGGAAAGGTTGGCATGGCTATTGCTGTTGGCGGAGACAGAATTGGTGGACAAGAACTTGCAATACAACAAATTCTGACTTTTTACATTCTCAACGGCGTAATTCCAGTTAGCGGTGGAGCATTCGGAGCCAATCTAGGAGTAACATTTTGGAGCAAGGATTCTCTAGAAGGAGCTATGGAGGATGAAGAAGGCTTTAGAAGTTTGAGAAAAACTGTTAAGAGGTTTGTAGAGGTATTAAGGCTATATGAAAGTCGCATGGGGGATAACAGGAAGCGGTGATAGACTCAGGGAGACAGTTGAAGTGATGAAAAAAATAAAGGAGCTTTATCCAGAGGTTGAGATCAGGGTTTACCTTTCAAAAGCGGGACAGCAGGTAGTTTTGTATTACAAGCTGATGGAAGATCTTAAAGCGAATTTCAAGCTCTGGACAGAAGTGAATGCAAACGCCCCATTTCTCGCAGGAATGCTTCAAAGTGGAAAGTTCGAGTTTCTGCTAATCGCCCCTGCGACATCGAACACAACTGCTAAGATCTCGCTGGGCATTGGGGATACTTTGCTCACGAACTCCGCAATAATGGCGCTAAAGGCATTCATTCCAGTTTATATAATGCCCTCTGATTACAAGGAAGGCATTGTGGAAACAGAGTTGCCAGATGGAAGAAAAATGAAGCTTAGAATAAGAAAAGAAGACGTTGAGCATGTTGAAAGACTAAGAAAGATGGATGGTGTCTTTGTTCTTGAAAAGCCAGAGGAGATTTTTGGTGTCTTTGAAAAGCACTTTGCTAAAAAATCCTGAATGGGAAAAATCACGCTAAAAAGTTTCTAGAATTTATTTTTCACAAAATTTCCAACAAGGTTGTTTGCTTTTAACTTTTCTCCGAGCTTCTCAGTGACCATTAAAAAGGCTGGAACTACTGTAAATGCAGCAATCAGACTGAAAGAGATTGCGACCAGTGACAAGAATCCGAAGTCTCTCATTACCGGAAAAGTGGATAGCATGAGTGCCCCAAAGCCTCCGATCATTGCTAATGCGGACGTTGTTGTAGCCTTTCCTGTGTGTTCTATCGCCCTTCTTACTGCTTCAACCGCTGAAGCTTTCTGTCTTTCTTCCAAATATCTCTCAGTGATCATGATCGAGAAGTCTATACCTAAACCGAGGATTATAGAATTCAAAGCAATCGAAACCATCGTTTGCTTCACTCCGGAGATGAACATTATGAGGTTCATAACGCCTATTACTGAGGTTATAGTGATTAGCGGAACTATGGCTTTTCTTACAGATCTGTAAATAACAAGTAAAAGTATCAAAATGCCGATATATGCAACCAAAGTCATCATAGTCTGACTTTCGATCATTATGCTCCCGAGTTCTGAGTAAATGACAGCTTGACCTGTTACAAAGTAATTCCCCTCCCATCCATAGAAATCAATGTCCTTGTAAATCGAATTGAGGGTATTTTTGAACTCCTCATGTGTGTCCGCGGTTGAGTAGAAATGCACAGCAAGTGTGCTTCCAGAGACGTATCTGCTCAATTGCTCTTCTGGCACATTGTCTAAACCGCCATATGCTTCAGCAAGAGAATTGACCGACTGATATGAGTAGATGAGTTCTTCCTTGCTTAAAATGTAATCTGCTAACTCCTTTGATTTTTCTAAAACTCTTGAATCAACGCCATCTGTTTCCAGCACGAGAGTATAGATTGTCTGACCTCCAACGAGTTCTTCAAGCTCGCTAAATTTCTGAATTGAAGGTAGATTCTGGGGGACATATTTGTTGTAATTAGTTTCAAGTTCAAGCATTGGTGAAACGTAAAAACCAAACACAGATATTATTACTGCAACCACGAGTATTCCGTAAGGTCTGCTTGCTGTCAGACTTGAAACTATTGAGAGAACCTTTTCAAGTCTTGCCTTTTCCTCTTTCCATTCCTTTTCTTCTTCAACCTTCTTCTTTCTTACCTCGATTATCTTTAGAATTGCTGGTAGAAAGGTTATACTCAAAATATAAGCTACTATAAGCCCAAGTGATGCTATAATGCCAAACCAAGCCATTGCAGGAATTCCGACGGTAAGCATCGACATGAAGCCAACGATGGTTGTCAACAAAGCGAGAACTACCGCCCTACCAGTTCTTTCCACAGCAAGCTCTATAGCGGTGTCAACTCCATGCTTTCGAATTTCCTCCTCAAATCTGTTTTGGATCTGCACCGCATACTCTATGGATAAACCAACAAGCATTGGTAAAGCGCCATTTGTATGCTCAGAAAGCGGTATTCCCAATCTTGGCATCATACCGTAGATAATTATAACAGCCGAAATCGAGATAACGAGCGGGAGAAATGCGGTCCACTTACGCCTTACAACTCCGCTGAAGGTTCCGAATAGGAATAGTATCATCAGAACAACCGCAGCCATCATCGTAATGCCGAGACTTTTCAGAATCTCCCCCTTTATCTGGTATCCAAGAACTGGAGATCCCGTTATCTCCACAGTGTAGCCCGTTGGAATTTGCATGTTTTCTATACTTTTTTCTATATTCCTTGCAATCCCCTCCTGCTCCTCCTCAGTTCCAGTAGGAACAATTTGAACCATTACCATCGCCAAAGTTGGCTTTGGTATAAGTTCGGAAATGTAGAGTTCGCTAAGCTCTTTCAAAAGTCTCTCGTCCGTCGGAACACCGCCTAAGTAGTCCTCCATTATTGATGCTGGAGACGTAACACTCTCTACGCCTTCAATTTTCTTAAGCTCCTCCCCAAGAGTTAGCATGAATTGATATGCTTCATGGTTAACAACATCTTCTCCCTTTATTAGAAGAAAAACCGCTCCAGTGGCTCTTACAAAATTTTTCTCATAGAGCTTATATTGCTGGTAAACTTTGTTATCTTTGCTGAAAAAGGATTCAGTGCCTGAAGTCATTTCGACATTCATTGCAGAATACATTGAGAACAGTATGACTATAAAAACAAAAATAAAAACAATTCCCGGTCTTTCCGAGACAATTCGGAGAAGTTTCATCTTCTCCTTCTCAGATAGTAAATAGCTCCAGCGATTATCAAAATTGCAAGTATTAAGTAGAGTGTGTAGCTAACTTCGTAAGATTTTACATCTATAACTGCTTTCGAGGGGGCACTTATAACCCAGTCTCCGTTTTCAGCCTTGTATTTGACTTCTAAATTCAAAGCATACAGCTTTGGAGTTGCATCACGATCTGCAGATAGCTTAAAGCTCGCATTTGCAATCTCACCAGGCTTTAGAGCCCCAATATAAGCGGTGTCATCAGAAGACGTGAATGGAGATACAATTATTAGTCTTGCGGTCGCATCTTTTATTTCAGCGCTTCCAGTGTTTCGAATGGCGAATTTGATAACTTTCTCTTCTCCCGCCATGATCTCAGCGGTTCCAATAACTTCGAACTCTATTTCTGGCTTCACTTCTACCCCAATTTTTATCGCATCACTTTCGACAAAATCGCTACCTGTTTTGAACTTAACGTAGAGATCAACAGGATATTTAGTTGCTCTTGCTTCGCTCGATGCCTTCAACTTGAAAAATGCAGTGAAATCTTCTCCAGACTTCACATCTCCGATATAGCACTCACTACTGAGCGCGGACAACGGAGAACTTACAACGACTCTTGCAGAAGCATCTTCCAGATCTACATTCGAAACCATTTTTACGATTAGATCTCCCTTGGAGTTAACGAACAATCTACTATCTATGGTTTTTATTGTAATCTCTGGCTTAGATGAGATTGTGACACCGAAAGAAACGGAATCACTCTCCTTAAGATTTCCGTATTCGTCGGAATATACTACTTTTACTTTTGCAGGATAAACTCCGCCTTTTGGAACGTCGAGAGATACGTAAAAGCTTGCTTTAGCAGTCTCTCCAGGCTTTAGATCACCAATGAAATAACTTGGCTGGGAGGTAGATGTGGCTGAAGAAGGCGTAAGAGCTGAGCTTGACATCATGAATGGTAGCATTGATGACGGAATCGATGCCATGCTCTGTGTTGCGGTCTGCTGGGACTTTGGTAATTCAATAGTGGCATATGCATTCTTTGCAGTCTTCTTGCCTACATTCTTTATGGTCACTTCGATATTGCCTTTGCCTCCTGCGATCAGCTTGTCTACCTTAACTTCCTTTACTTCGAGTAAAACATCTTTTTCCTCAACGTATAGCTTTATCGGAACTTCTTGTGTTTCTGTCACGTAGTCAAGTTCGTATTCCCTCACAAGAATGTCATATCTATAGGAAGTGGTATTGGTTATTGTAATTCCCGAGGTTGAGTTCGTGATCGTGTCAGTTCTACCAGTTATGATAGGATACGGATAATATGATGTGAGACTCTTCAAACCCTCAATTCTCTCGTAAGTGATTTTGAGCTTCAATTCAGTTTCATTTACATCTCCTATTTCAACGTAAAACTGTAGTGAAACTTGTTGGCTCATTGCTGGTAGGGCTGGAAGCTTAATCTTACCAGTCTTTACCTTCACAGCGTCATTTCCTATCAGTTCCAATTCCACATTGTAAGCTGTAAAAAGCATATCTTCACGGGAGTTGAAAAAACCTGCTTCTAATTGATTATCGTATTCTACCTCTTCTCTAACTGCGGGATTATAGATCGTGACAACAAGTATTTTATCTCCTTTTCCAATGTAATTCGAACTTATAGGTGTTGTTATACCTTTTTGAACGTCCACATAACTCACGCTTATAATCTCGACACTTGGCTCCCTTTCATACTTCACAGCTGAAGCTGGGATCAACATCGCAATCAATAGTGCGAACAATGCAATGGTCAATCTCATATTTTCACCTGTCGTAGTTTTCAGAACGAAAGGTATTTAAAATTTGCGGATTACTCTATTAAGATGCGCGTAATAGAAGTTATGAAGTCTTTCGGATTAAGCGACTATGAAGCAAGAGCACTTGCAACTCTGATCTCAAAAGGTGTTTTGAGTGCGAGAGAGATTGCTGAGCTAAGCGGAATTCCAAGGACTTCTGTTTACGATGTTATGAACAATCTAAAGGCAAAAGGTTTCGTTGAGGAGTTTGGAAAACCTGTTAAATTCAAAGCGGTTAGCAAAGATGAAATTATTTTGATGATCTCAAAAAAGACTGCAGAGAACCTTGAATTGCTCCGTGAGGAGCTCTCTAAGCTGAGAGAAGAAGAAGTTGAGATAGTTAAGCTTTACAGAGGAAAAACTGTGCTTGAAAAGCTTGAAGAGTTCGTTTTATCCTCGAAGAAAGAAATAGTTGCTCTAATCTCTTTTATAAAACCAGAGTTAAAAGAGATCCTGTCAAAGGCTAATTGCAAGCTAATTATAATTTCCGAAAATGCAGATGAATTAAAAGGTGAAACGTATAAACTCGAGTTTAAGGGAGAAAAAGTAGTAAAAGACGTCTCCCATGGATTGTTCGTTTTTGACGACTCAAAATTCTTTGCAATTTTCATGAATCATGTCTCAATCGGAATAAGTGGAGAAAGTGAAGGTATGGTGCAGTTTTCAAAGCTGATGATAGAACCCCTCTTGAGAGACTTGAGAGAGAGAAAGATCAGTCCATTTTCATAATTTTTGCAACAAAAAAGCCTGCACATCTATGTTTGTGCGGATAAAGCCTCTTAGCCTTGCTTAGATCTTTCTTAGTTAAATTCAAAGCCTTTTCACCATATTCGATGTTTATAAGTTCTGCATTTCTCTTCTCAAGCAAATGCTCAACGACGAATTCATTCTCCTCAGGAGTAAGAGAGCAAGTTGAATAAACGAGCAAACCTTCAGGCTTCAATGAGTCAAATGCACTTATTATTAACTCTTTCTGTAAAGAAGAACAGAATTTTATATCTTCTATACCTCTATCTGTCTTTCTGGACTCATCCTTAAATATTATCCCTTCTCCCGTGCATGGAGCGTCAAGCAGAATCTTATCAGCTTTTATTCCGAGTTTAGGAAAATCTCTGCCGTCAATGTTTAAAATTGCTACATTCATCGCCCCCATTCTATTAACGTTATCGATTAAAGGTTGTAAACGCTCTCTCTGTGGCTCAATGGCTAAAATAACACCTTTATTTTTCATAAGCATTGCTAAAAAAGTCGTTTTTCCACCAGGAGATGCAGAAAGATCGACTACAAGCTCATTTGGCTTCGGTTCTAAAGCTAAGGGTGGAATGCATGAGCTTTTGTCCATCACATAGTAGTAGCCCATCAAATACTCAGGCGTAGCTCCGATCGAGTATTTTTCCTCAACCACTTCGTAGCAAAAGGGGACTTCGGTTTTTTTAAGTCCGAATCCTCTGTTTTTCAGTCTTTCAATTAGCTCCTTCTCGGAGATCTTGAGCGTGTTCACCCTTATATACTTTGGAATTCCCTTTTCAAAGGCTTCAACGATCTTTATTGCTTCTTCTCCAAAGAAATGAAGCCATCTACGAATTATAAACTCATCATATTGGTATTTCTTTGCTATTTCTTTTGATCTTGCTGTAGAGTGAAAGTCGAGAATCATACACTCCGAGATTTTCCGAGGGGTAAAAATTTTACAATTTCATCAGGCTTTGCAATCGCCTTAACGAGATATGCATTCTCTCCAGCTTTCTCTGCAAGAGATTTTGCTATTTCAACGCTCAGCTCCTCTTGACTCTTATCTCCGATCTCGAGCTCGACATAGTAGTCCGCATACTTCTTAACAGCATTTACAGGTCCGCCTATTACTCTCATCTTCTCTATTTCTACTCCGATAGCACATTTTAGCTCTACTGTAATATAATTTCTCTCTCCAACAATGTAAAAGCTTCCCTTTGGTAAATACTCCCCAGACTTTGCAGATCTTAACACTTGCTCAGGTTTAACATAGTAAACTTCTCCAGAATGCTTTCCTTCCTTCCAAAGAGAGGAGTAAATCGCTGAGAACTCAGCAGTCTCCTTAATACTCGTCTCAGGCGCTTCTTGACCACGCTTAAGGACAACAACTGGAGCCCCGGGAGTTTGGGTGTGGAAAAACAGATCCTTGGATTCAAGTCTTTTTGAAACGATCTCAGCGTTCATCTTCGCATTTCTTCCTCCAATTGCAATGAAGCCATCTGAAGTTATGAACCACCTATATTCCTCGAACCATTCCCTCTTTCTCTTAACACTAAAGTCTACTTTTAACCCTTTAGATTCAGCTTTTTGAATTTCCTCAATTGTCTTTTCCATAGCAACCTTTAACCCGTCCAGTTTCTCCTTAGCCTTCTTTGCCTTCTCATAGTAAATCTCCGCATTCTCGTATATGCTTTTGCTGAAGTCGATCTCGAATTCTAAGCTCGCAAGCTGGACAATGGCAGTTTTTCTCTCTGGAATAACCCTTAGAATTTCCCCCGTCTTCTCTCCCTTTCTTAGCTTCTCGATTATTTCCTCTACTCTGGAGTAATTGGAATATATTAGCTCCGCAATTTCTCTATTCCTTTTTGTCTCCTCTTCATATTCTTTAAGCGTTTCTTCTTGGATTTTAAGCCTATTTCGAAGTTTTTCAATTTCTTCACTTTCTTGAATGCTCTCAATGGCTATTTTAGAATAAAAGTCATCCAAAGCTTCGTTGAAATTGCTGAAGAACTTCTTCTCCAGATCACTGTAATAAACCAGCTCCATGGGAACGACATCGAAATATTTTCCGTCCTTGAGCACGATCTGCGGTTTTAGCTCGAATTTTTTCAACTTCTCGATCTCCTCGAACAAAATTTTCCTTTCATCTTCACTCAGCTCTGAGAATTTTCTATTCTTATTCATCCCAGTCCTCAAGCAGATCTCTTCCGCATAGAGTCCGCCAAGTCCAGAATTTGCAAGATAGCGCACAAGATCTTTGCTCTCATCCAGCTTTCTTGCTGAGCTTTGCTCTCGGATCTCCTTCAAAGGCATGATCATCCGGTCTTCTTCTATAAGTATTATATTTCCCTTTGAAAATAATTCTGCCACGATTTTCTTCTCCTTCTCCCGCTCAAAGCGAATGACGACAATGCGATCGAAATTCTTTTGCTCTATCGCTCTTATTCTTGCCCCCTCCAAATGTTTACGCAAAAGCATTGCAAAAGGCGTTGGAAATTTTGGGCTCTCTTTCGGAAATTTAGTGAGATGGATCCTTTTCCCAGCCTCGATTATTAAATCGAACCTATCTCCAGCGTAGATCTTGATCCTAATCTCGTCGGGAGGATAGTGATAGATCTTCTCCACTTTTCCACCAACCAGCCTTTGAAGCTCTTGAACGCAAGCTTTTAGATCGAATGAACTCATCTGTTTCATAGGCTTTGTTGGAAATTGAAGATTAAAAGCTTGTGAGGAAAAATTTAAAAATTATTCCTTATGTTTTATTATGCCATTTGTCGAGAATGATGGATTAAAGATCTACTACGAATTCGTCGAAGGGGAATCGCCTGCGATGGTATTCATCCATGGATGGACTGCTAACATGAATTTCTGGAAAGAGCAAAGAACTTACTTCCAAGGAAAAAATGCCATGCTCTTCATAGACAATCGAGGACACGGAAAGTCAGAAAAACCAAAAGAATACAAATATTATCATTTTGAGAAATTCGTCTCAGATCTCGAGGCGGTTGTGAACTCGCTAAAGCTCAATGATTTCGTGCTCGTTGGACATTCATTTGGAACGATGATCTCTATGAAGTTCTGCTATGAACATGCGGATAAAGTTAAGGCTTTAATCCTGATCGGCGGAGGGACCAGAATAAAGGCTTTTCACAAATTTTTCTATCCTATCTCGAAACTTTTTTCTGCTATAAACTATCGAAGTTCTGTTAAGCTCGTTGAAAACCTATCATTTGCCAAAAATGCTGTTGAGCTGAAAGAGTGGGCTCTAAAGCAGGTTCTTGATAATACTCCTCGCTACTCTGCGATGAATGGCTACAAAACGCTGACAAAGATCGATCTTCGTGAAGTTGCAAAGAAGATCGAAAAACCAACTTTGATCATCGTTGGTGAAAAGGATGCTTTGTTGCCTTTAGAAAAATCTAAGGAACTTAATAGGTTGATCAAGAACTCAAAGCTTGTAGTTGTCCCAGAAGTAGGACATTGCGTTCAACTTGAAAAGCCAGAAATTGTAAACAGAGAAATAGAAGGGTTCTACGCAAAACTTAGATAAAAATTGAATTGGATTATCTAAGAGCTTTGAGCAGACTGGAGACCATTGCAACGATAGCAGTCATGAAAAGGCTGAAATACGTAAGAGGTAGCATTAGCAATTTTTCCGCAATGCCGAAGAAAGCCGAGTATCCTATAAAAGCTAACCAGAACGCTAAAGCGAATAGAAATGAAAAGAGCAAAGCTTTTTTGTAGCTTTCTGAAATAAAACCTATTAAAGCTCCGCTTATCACAATGCCAAGCCAATGGAAAAACGATAATGCTATTGCGAAGGCAAGTGGGATGAATTTAACCAAAGACAATCTTATCACCTCCAAACTTGAAATCAAAGCTCTTGTATCTCCCTTCAGCCCACAAGATTAGCTGATCATCGTAGTTCTTCGAGAAGAAATTACCCGAATTTCCTCCCGGAATCACGCAGTAGTCCTCATCGAAGCTTACGATCATCCTCCAACTGCTTCCAGCTTGATAGATTGCTCCACCAAACTCGATGCTACGATGGAAGTTGAATACTGTGTTTGCATCACCGCTCATCGCAACTTTGGGATAATCGAAGAACTTGACGACTCTGCTGAAAGGATGTTCCATCTTAAGTTGGTTATAATCTCCATAAGCTCTGTAACCATTCTTCTCAATTTCTTCAATTGCGAGCTTTAGGGCTCTAAAAGCTATATCTTGTCTCTTTTCTATTTCAGGTGTTCTCTTATCATCGAACCACTCGCTTTCTGGAGGTAGATTCTGAATAACAAATAAGCTTGGGAGGTATTCTTGATCTAATCCTGCTGAGAAGAACTCATCAAAAGTCTCGTTCACGAATTTTTCAAGCCATATAGCAAATATCAACGCCCCTTCTGAATCTTTCTCCATCCTAAGATCCCAATTTCTGAGCTTTTCTGCATAGCTTCTCGTTTTTTCATCCATAATTGACATGGTTTCGATTATGAATGGAACAAAGAACTCGGCAACCTTTGACTTCGTGTCTCTCTGCATGTTAATGAAGTCTTCAACCGTTAGCTTCTTCTTTGCAGTTAGCTCGTCGAGCATTTCGTAGATCCTCATACCTCTATATGGGTCGATGAAATACATCGAATCGCCTAAATAATGCTTCTCGTAGCCTATTTCCTGATTTGCTGTCGCTATATAGTCAGGATTTATCGCATGTGGAATTTCCTCGAAAGGTATAAAACCTTCCCAGCTTGAGAAGCCGAATGCTTTAAAGCCTACCCATTCTCCATCACCTGCTGAACCATTGAAAATAACGTTTCCCGAAACTTCCTTGCCATTTATAAGCCTTATAGGATATTTTCCTGCAGGATAATACATTGTGTTTCCATAAATATCAGCATAAACAACATTTTGCCCCGGAACGCAGAAAAGTTTCAATCCCTCGATGAACTCGCTGATGTTTCTTGCGTAGTTGTATTTGTATAGAGCAAAGGCTTCAGTGGTATTAGTAAATCCGGTCCAAGCAACAGCAACCTTGAATCCATCTTTTTCAATCAAAGCACCATGAACCGTTTTTTCAACAACTACCTCCCTTTCCTCGAAGCCATTTGCGGTCTTCACTCTGATCTTCTTTATCTCCTTCTCTGGTTCAAGCCAGAGCCCTTTGTAGAGATATTTGCTACCATTCCAGACGTAATAATAAAAGTCAATAACGTCCGCACCAACATTCGTGAATCCCCATGCTAAATAATCGTTTTTGCCAATTATTATCATCCCAATGCCCGGAATTGTAACTCCTCGAACGTTTTGCCCGTTTATATTTAAATGCATTTCATACCACACAGGTGGAACTGTGAGAAGTAAATGAGGATCGTTTGCAAGCATGGGCTTTCCATTTTCCGTGAAATTGCCTGAAACTACCCAATTGTTTGATCCCATACCTTTTTCAGGCTCAAAATTCTCCAGCCAATCCGCAAAAGACTTGTTAATCCTGAGTATTGTGTAGTTATGCTTAAAAGAACTTGGATAAAGTTCAAGAGCTTTTTCTCCAAGCTTTTCGATGATTATAGCCCTTCTGATATCCCAGAAATCTCCTGTTAGTCCCCAACCAATTTCCTTGGATATAAGCAGTGTATCCACTGGCTGCCATTTTTCGGGCTTATAATTTGCAAGTTGAAACTCTAAAGGCAATTTCTCTGTTTCGATATAGTAATTAACACCTTCGCTGTATGCTTTCAGCAACTCTTCTATGTAAGTGTCCTTTAAACTCTCCCATGTTATTTCTGAAGCTTTTAAAAAGTCCATCTTCTTGTAGAAGACGTCTGATTCATAAAAATCTTCGCCAAATACCTCGCTGAGCTCACCCTTCATTAACCTTCTGTGAAGATCCATCTGAAAAAGCCTATCTTTTGCTTGAATGTAGCCTACAGCGAAAGCCAGAGCTTTTTCATCACTTGCATAGAAGTGTGGAACGCCAAATTCGTCGTAATATACCTCCACTTTGCCATAGGGATTTTTGATGTCTTTTTTACCTTCGAAGATCCAGAGAGTTCCACTGAAAGGAGCAAGCATGCTTAGATAGCTGGAAATGAAATATAGCATCACTAAAAGCAATGCTAAAGGAAACAAACCAATTTTTCGCATGAGTCTTTGATATTGGGAGAATATTTAAGAATTACTCAAATCCAAGAGCGAAAGATCACATATCCCTCGCTTGGAGATCATCGAAGCCATTCCTAAGTTTCCGACAATCATCGGATCTCCTTTTATCTCCTCATAGCCACCTATTAGAGCATTTGGTCCTGTTGAAACTATGCTTTTTATGTTCAAGACTTCTCTTATGTGACATCCATGCCCATTGTCGGATAAGACGAACTCATTATCTATTTCTCCTCTCAGAAATTTTTCAAAAAACCATTTGGTATATTCTTTTCCTTTTTCTCTTAGAATGCTCGTATGATGCTCCACGATTGCCTTGATCTCCCAGTCCTCGTCAACAACTGCTGCAGTTGTATGGGAGTTACCAAAGTTTATTAGCAGTGCTGGAAGCTCTGAAAAAATAGCCAAGCCAGAGATCGCAGCGAATGATGTATCTGTTACAAATACTTCGCCTTCACATAAGTCCTTTACTGATTTCATGGCATCGAACATTCGGTTAAACTCAACAGGAAGCTCTCGCTCACTGAAAAGCATTCTTTCGAGGTATTTTCCCCTTTCAATTATCTTTCTGAACATCTTGAATCTAAAAATTCTGTTGCTCTCATGCGGAGAAAATCCATGATCTTGGACTGCGATTGCAAAAAAATTGGGAAAAGGATAACCGATCTGGTAAATAAAACGGGAAAAGAAATCTATGTCTACGTCCGCTGTTTTTATTCTAAAAGCATCGGATTTATCGGTTATTATAACTCCCATTTCTCTAACTTTCTCGATATTGTCCGCAAAAGTTAAAGCGGATCTATGAGTTGCAAAAACTTTGAAACCCTTTTCGATGTGTTTAATAACCGCTCTCGTTATTGCTCCTCCCCCCATCGTGTAGCCGTGGAGGAATAGATCCTCATTTAATTTCTCTATTTTCCCCGCTATGAGCCTTGTAGGAGATGGCAAAATTGCCTTCGGACAATTCCTTAGATTTCTTTCTGCAAAAAGTAGGAAATCCTGAGTCGTTGAGCCTACATCGAGTGTGAAGAGAGTGTCCATGAAATGAGTTATTCAAAATCTAAATAAGCTTTGTCAAATCTGTAAGTAGCTCCGAAAAGTCCAAATTCGAGAAATAGGCAAAAGAAGCGATGCCAAGAAGTAGAACTGCAGTATTTACAGCGGTATTGTTGGACTTAAATAGCTTCAAAGCGTATTTTTTCTTGGAAAATGGATAAAGTGGAGCAAATTTCTGAACAGTTAGAAGGTCTGCAACAAGATGTGCGAAGATGCTCAGGAGAACTAAGAAGGTAAGCCAAGAACTCTTGGTTAACATGAATACGAGTATGGCCACGATAGAAGCAAAAGTTATGTTGTGGGTATATTTCCTATGCTCAATTCTTAGAACGAGGTCTATGTCTGGAGCAATTGTTAGCGCAACTGCTATAAGAACAAAATTCAAATCGAACTTTCCTATAAGGGGGGAGAGAACTAAAAGAGCTAAACCGATGTGTCCAAGTCTATTCATATAAAAATTTTATATTTTACCCTTTAAAAGCTCTGCCCCCTTCTCCACGATCAATTTCGTATCCGTAGGCAATTTCATTGAAGCCCTTCTAAATGCTTCCTTCGCAAAATCAAAATGTTCAGGCTTAACCCAGATCGACATGATCTTTGTTCCAGGCTTTACCTGTGCCGCTCTGCCAACTGGTCTGCCGTATGCAGCTCTCATTCCCTGAGAAACTCTGTCTGCTCCAGCACCAACAGCCATTTTATGTTCTCTTAGAATGTGGTGGGGGAATATTCGAACTTTGAGCTTGTAATTGCTCGAACCAGCAGATTTTGCAATGAACTTGTTTGCTATAACTCTCGCAGCTTCGAGGGCATTATCCCTTATCTGCACAGCATCCTTAGCTATGAGTGTGAGCATGACAGGAAAGTCCGCCTGTAGATTACCCATGTCAAACATCTTTATTCTCGTTCCAGGAGCGCCGTCGATATATTCTGTTCTTGTATATGGTCTCTTTATTCTCCTCCACATCCTCGCTGGTTTTCTTGCCATGGAGTTCAAAATTTCAAGTGTGTAAATAAAATTTTCTACTATAGGTAGTATCTTCCTTTTCTATGATGAGAATGATGAAAAATCTTTTATTCTTGAAGATCATAGTAAAATCATGGCAACTATGTTTAGAATAAGAAAGCCAAGTGCCGAGCTAAAAACTCGCAAAGAACAGAGAGGTATTTTTGAGATCATCAAAAAGAGTGCCAAAGGAGAATGGCTCGATGAAGAAGCTTCAAAAAATCTTGCAAAGAAATTAATGCAAGAATTTAAGCCTCCTGATGGCTGGTTTAAGGTTGAGGAATATCCTATATCTTCTCGATTTGTTTTTGCAAGTGCACACATACTATATAATGATGAAGAGAATGAGTATGCTTACTATGTTCATGAGCCTCCAATAAATGAGGCTGAGATGAAGCTCGTTAAGGAAGTTGCTCAAAAGCTCGAATACTATCCCGTAAAACCTCAAGAGATCAGCGACAAATATCGAACCTTGAGAAGTAAGGTTAACATGATCTTGGACGACTTCAGGATTAAACTTGAGGGCACGGATTATATTCGAATTTTATATTATATAATGAAAAAGACTGTCCTTTACGATCGCATAACTCCACTGATGTTCGATCCTAATATTGAGGATATCTCATGCAACGGCTATCAAGTTCCTGTTTACATTTTCCACCGCAAATACACAAACCTAAGAACCAACATCGTCTTTGAGGATGAAGATGAGCTTGACTCCTTCGTTATAAACTTGGCTCAGAAATGCGGGAAGCATTTGAGCATTGCTGAGCCAATGGTGGATGCTACGATGCCGGATGGGAGCAGAATACAGCTTACACTGGCGAGAGAAGTGACAGATCATGGATCGACATTCACAATCAGAAAATTCCGCGAAGAGCCTGTAACACCTGTAGATCTTATCGCATGGAAGACTTTTAGCGCTGAGCAGATGGCTTATCTTTGGCTCTGCATAGTGAACAAGAAGTCTCTGATCTTCGCTGGTGGAACTGCAAGTGGAAAAACGACTTCTATGAACGCAATATCCCTATTCATT
>JANXDJ010000001.1 GCA_025059545.1 Archaeoglobaceae archaeon | reverse complement strand
TGGAAGAATGATCTTAGCCCCACCACCAAAGCCGAACTGTGGATGAGGCAAAATCGAGCCAATAGCAATCTTAAGTGGGTAGCTCATGACTTCTGCATTTATTTCAATCGGATTTCCAAAGGAAGTTTCTCCCAAGTAGTCAAGATTCTGATATGGGTTGTGGTTGAAAACTGGATAGTTTTCTACAATTCTCTCACCGAGCTTGAAAACAAAATCTTCTCTATTAAAAGTTCCATGAGCACCGTTTGCACAAATAAAAGTCACTTCTTTCAGCTTGATCTCTTCTAGAACGAGTTCTGCGATCTCGCCCACTTTTGTGGGTCTCGTTAGATCGTCAAAAATGATCACCGCAGAATCTTTGCTTTCGGCAAGCTTTTGCAAAGATTTGGAAGCAATTGGATTTCTAATCGCCTTTAGCATTTCTTCTCTACTTAAAGCTCTGCTCTCGTGTCCTTTCATTTTTAAAACTTTCACATCCCAGTCTTCGGGAAAATTCAGCTCAAACTCTCTGTCTTGCCAAATATGGCTTGGAATTCGCACATTCATGCTCCCCCTCAAGGCATTCCGAGCTTTCTAAATAGATTTCTCGCTGCAACCACAATGGGATCCCAAACTCTCGAAACTGGTGGATAATAAGGAAAATCTGAGAAGAATAGATCTCTGACATCTGCTTTTTTGTATAGAAGTGCCGTTGCTCCATAAATTCTCATTCCAACACCTTTTCCAGCAGCTTGAACTCCAAGAATTCTTCCACTTTGGTCTGCAACAACCTTTAAGTGGATCAATCCGTCTTGGAAGTATTTAGCGGAGGCTTTTGTTGTTACAAATGCTGAAACTACCTTATAACCTTCCTTTATTGCTTCATATTCGCTAAGTCCCGCTTTACCGATCTCAACATCTCGAAAACTTGTCATTTGACATTTCACCGAGCCAGGATAGTTTAGTTCAAATCCCGCCATGTTAACTCCCGCAACGTATCCCATTTTGTTCGCTGGGGTGGCAAGGTGGATCCAGTCCGGTTTTTCTGTTACGATGTTGAAAGTCTCCGCACAATCTCCAGCTGCATATACGCCTTCTTTACTCGTCTCCAATTTGCTATTAGTTTTTATAGCTCCGCTTTTTCCAAGTTTTACTATTTTTTTTGCCAATTCTACATTTGGGCATACTCCTACAGCCACTATTGCGAAATCACATTCGTATTCAGCTTTATCGGTAATAACTCTTTCAACTTTATCTTTGCCTTCAAAGGCTACAACTCTTTCACTAAGCCTTAGATCTACGAATTTTTCCATTTCTGACTTTAGAATTGCTGCGATCTCAGCGTCATATTCAGGCAAAGGTCTTTCTGCGATCTCAATAATTGTGATCTTTTTTCCGAGTCTTGATATTGCATCCGCCATCTCAACGCCAATGTAGCCTGAACCAATGATTACGATCTTTTCAGAATTCAAAGCAAGTTTTTTTATTCTCTCGGCAGTGAGAATGTCATCAACGTAAATAACACCTTCAAGATTCTCATTCTTTACCTTCAATCTCTTTGCCTTAGCACCAGTAGCAAAAAGAAGCATGTCCCATTCGTAAACTTTTTCTTTACCCATATCTTCCGCGATTAGAGATCCATCTGAGACTTCGAGAACTTTGGCATTTGTATGAACATCAATACCCCTTTCGGCTTTGAAGTAATTAACATCATAAGTGCAGAGTTCTTCGAAGTGCTCAAAAAAGCCGGAAATATAGAAAGGTATTCCACATGGAGCATGACTAACAAAATTCGTCTTTTCAAATACCATGACATTCCAATCAGGTCTTAAGGCCTTTATTCTTGAAGCTGCAGACATTCCAGCAGCTCCGCCACCGATTATAGCAACATCCACATACTGCATGCTTAATTGAATTTTTAAATTTTTTCCTCTCAAAAATGATAAAAAAGTTCGTTAATAAAAATATAATCACTCTAAGGGAATTATTTTCTTTTCTCCTACTTCTTTTGGTATTGTAACCTCTAAAACTCCATTTTTATAGCTTGCTTTTGCAGAATCTGTATTTATTCCCTCTGGAAGGGCGATTTTTCTGTAAACTCTGCCATAACGTCTCTCTTTTCTGATGAAATCTCCCTTCTTTTCTTCCGCTTCCTTCTTACTTTCCGCTTTTATAACGAGGTCATTTCCTTCAAAGAATACTTCAAGCTCGTCTTTTTCGAATCCAGGCAAATCTGCTACTATTTTCACTTTGTCTCCTTCGTCCATTATGTCAACCGCAGTTCCAAAGTCTCTGAAAGGTTCAATCCCTTCTAAAAGCATCTTATTCAACCTATCTACGGTCCTTCTCAACTCCTCAAACGGATCGAATCTCCACATATCCTTCACCTCCATTCACTAACTTAATGTTAGTGAGATTTTGAATATAAATCTTTCGGTGAAGAATAACCGCAAAGTCTATTAATTGGATGTTCATGCAATGTTATGCAAAATCTGAAGAAGAAGTTATATCTGCTGATATTGTTGATTCCAGTGCTATTAGCGTTCAAATTAAGAGTCTTGAATCCTTGGGATAGCGTATTCACTTACACCGTGCTTTTAAATGAGAACGATCCTTGGTATTACTATAGGTTGATAGAGAACTGCATTCATAACTTTCCTGCGAGAATTTGGTTCGACCCAATGACACAATATCCCTTTGGAACTTATACACACTTTGGACCTTTCCTTGTTTATCTTAGTGCAGTGATCGCGATGCTCGCTGGTGCAACAAGTGGTGAAGCTTTGCGGAGCGTTCTTGTTTTCATTCCTGCACTTGGTGGCATACTGACAATATTTGCGGTCTTTTTCTTAACCAGAAACGTCTTTGGAGATAGAACTGCTTTAATTTCTGCATTGCTTATTTCTATCATCCCCGGTCAATTTTTGCAAAGAAGCTCTTTGAGCTTCAACGACCATCACATCTGGGAAGTATTCTGGATGTGCATGGCTCTTGCATTCTTCATACTACTTCTGAAGAGCGAATGGAACAGAAAGGGAATTATTTGCGCTACCTTAGGCGGAATAAGTTTTGGTTTGTATATTCTGAGCTGGGCTGCTGGTTTCACTTTCGGTATTCTAATAATCTCTTCGTTGGTTTTTGCATTAATCCTTAAGATAAAAATTCCAGAAGCGATCTTCAAGCTCACCTTAGTTTACTTTGTTTTTGCAATCCTCACTTATCTTCCATTTTCATTCAATGCTCCAAGCAGTCCAGTATGGTATTCACCGATGCAGTTGAACATGTTGATCTTCTATGCAATTGCAACCCTCTTTCTTTGGCAGTTTGACTTGAGATTTGAAAAATTACAAGTATTGGCTAAAATAAGTAAAGAGACTACTCTGATCTTATTGGTAGTTTTCGGACTCATATTGGTTTCTTATATCTTTCCCGAATTCTCTTTTACCGTTGGAACAATCACGGGTTATCTACAGCCGAGAGGTGGTGCTTTAACGATTGGAGAAGTATATCCTTTCTTCTTCTTGGGAGGATCATTCTCCTTGGCTCCAGCACTTCTTCATTTCGGAATGACTTTCTTCTTCGCAATTCCAGCAATTATTTTCATGTTTTATAAACTCTATCGGGGCAAAAATGTGAAAGATTTGACAATTCTACTCTGGGCTATAGCATTATTCATAGCCCTTTGGGGTCAGAATAGATTTGCATATTACTTTGCAGTAGTTTCTGCAGTTTACGCTGGGTTCGCTTTAGATCGTGTATTTGATAAGATGCACGTTTATAGGCTAATAAATAAAGATAGGAGCGGTAAGGGTAGAAAGAATCTTAGCAAGTTTAGAGTAGCTATAGCGGTTCTCTTAGCATTCGTTCTAATCTATCCTACTTACTTTATAGCGGACCTTCAGAGCAGAGGGGGAGGAGGAATAAACAAGCAATGGTTTGATTCTATGGTATGGCTCAGAAACAACACTCCTGAGAACGGCTATGAGGAATATTATTATAAGCTATATAAACCTCCTGAGAAGCTTGGAGAAAAATACCAATATCCTTTCGACACCTATGGAGTAATAAGCTGGTGGGACTATGGGCATTGGATTTTGGCTATAGGCAAGAGAATGGCGGTTGCAAATCCATTCCAGCAGGGAATTGGCAATTTCTACGACAAAGTTCCTGGTGCTGCGCCATTCTTTGTGACCACGAATGAAAGCTATGCTGAATGGGTTGCGGATGAGCTCAATGTGCGTTACGTTGTGAGCGACATCGAGATGGCTACTGGAAAGTTCTTTGCAATGGCTACTTGGGCAGAAGGAGATTTAACATTGGCAGAAAAATATTATAGTGGGTATCTCTATTACTCTCAAGGATACCTTGGTATAGGTGCTCTATATCAGATTCCCCCGAATTCTCTAATTTTGATGATAACTCCAAGTGAGCTTTATTACAATACCATGGAAGCAAGACTGCACATGTTTGATGGTTCAGGACTTTCTCACTATAGGCTAATTTATGAAAGTGAGCCAAGTTATGAATGGAAGCATTATAGCATCTATCTATCTACAGCAAGTCCAATACAAATAGCAATTCAAGAAGCAATCGAAAGAGCGCAATATGGATTATCTCCAAGCTTTTCAGCACAGGAAATTCTCTGGAAATCTGTTTACAAAAACCTTTATGAAAACAGGACAGGCATACCGGTAGAATTAAATGCAACTGGTTATGTCAAAATCTTTGAGAGAGTTAAAGGAGTCACAGTTAAAGGCAATGCGAACGCGGAATTCTTAGAGGTAAATGCAACGATAAAGACAAATCAAGGAAGAACTTTTGAATACTACAAAAAAGTCAATGTCGTAAACGGAACTTATGAGGTTGTTTTGCCATACTCTCATGACTCGAGCTATGAAACCACTCCAATTACACCATACAGTTTCAAATCAGGAAATATTACCAAGACGCTTACAGTTTCCGAAAATCAAGTTTTGAAAGGCGAAGTCATTGAGCTAAGTCTAACTTCATAAAAACCAAAATTTTTTTAAGTTTGAAGTTTATAGCCTTTAAGCCAGGGTGGCAGAGAGGCTATGCGGTGGACTGCAGATCCACTGACCCCGGTTCAAATCCGGGCCCTGGCTTTTTAGATTAAAATCTGTTATTTGGTTTATTGTCCGCTTTTGCGGATGTATTAGGGGATTTCAAGAAGCTAAAATAATGATCTCATTAGTTGAAAAAGGCAAGGATGTTAAGAGCAGTGGTTAAGAGTTTGAAAAATCAACTATTAACTGATAATGGAATGAAAAGCTTAGGATTTCTTTGCTATGGCTTTATTTATCTCTTCAAGCAATTCCTCCTCACTCTTTCCTTCTGGCTCTATCCCAAGATCTTTTGCGATCTTCTCAAGCTTTTTCCTTTTTTCATCTTTTGACATCTTCATGTCTTTTTCGAGTTCTTTCAACTCTATTTCTGCTTGCCTTTGAGCCTTTTTGAATTCTGCAACACCTCTTCCAAGACTTCTTGCAAGCTCTGGAATTTTGCTTGCTCCAAAGAGCAAGAGAACAACCAAGATTATTAGAATTATTTCTTGAGTTCCGATAAACATTTTTGCAATCTCCATTGCTTGGATTTGTATATACGGGTAAAAAAATTTTTCTCTTGCCAACTCAGCGAGATCTCACAAGCTTATATATTCTGATAGAGAAAGTAGTCTCATGAAGGTCGTGCTCGCTTACTCTGGTGGACTTGATACAACTGTCTGCATATTCTTGCTCAGAGAAAAGTATGGTTTTGACGAAGTCATTACCGCTACTGTGGACATTGGATTGCCCGAATCTGAGCTAAGGAGAGCTGAAGATAGGGGAAAGAAATATGCAGACAAACATTATACCATTCCAGCGAGAAGAGAATTTGTTGAAGCGATCTATAGGCTAATAAAGGCAAACGGAGACTATGAAGGCTATGTTCTCGGCACAGCAATTGCGCGCCCGATCATTGCAGAGAAGGTTGCAGAAGTTGCAATAAAGGAAAAGGCTGACGCTGTTGCTCATGGTTGCACGGGAAAGGGAAATGATCAGTTGAGGTTTGAGAACGTATTCAGGCAGTATAATTTCAGAGTTGTGGCACCAGTCAGAGAGTTGAATCTCACGAGAGAATGGGAGATTGAATATGCCAAAGAGCATGGAATAGAAGTTCCAGCCACGAAGGAGAAGCCCTTCAGCGTTGACGAGAACCTTTGGAGCAGAAGCATCGAAGGAGGAAAGCTCGAAGATCCGAACCTTGTCCCACCAGAAGAAATTTATGAGTGGACTTCTTCTCCAGAAAAAGCTCCTGAAAAGCCTGAAGTGATAAAGATTGACTTTGAAAAAGGCATTCCTGTTGCGGTGAACGATCAGAAGTTTGATGGTTTTGAGCTCATTAAGCTTTTAAATGAGTTGGGCGGAAAGCATGGAATTGGAAGAACTGACATGATCGAGGACAGAGTTCTCGGATTGAAAGCAAGGGAAAACTATGAACATCCAGCTGCCACAATCCTGATCACTGCACATAAGGACTTAGAAAAGCTTGTTTTGAGTAGAAGAGAGCTTAAGTTTAAGAAAACCGTTGAAGAAGAGTGGGCAGAGCTTGTTTACTACGGATTGACGAACGAGCCTTTATTTGAAGCTCTTAATGCTTTCATAGACAAAACGCAGGAAAGAGTTACTGGATGGGTGAAGCTTAGATTGTATAAAGGTTCAGTTCTCCCGATTGCGAGATATTCTGATTTTGCTCTATATTCCGAAGAGCTCGTTTCATTCGACACGAGGGTGATCGATCAAAGACTTGCAGAAGGTTTTGCAGTGTTTCACGGGCTACAGGGCAGGATGTTCCAAAGGCTTAAAAGGGAAAAGCTATGAAATTTGCAATAATAAGCGTTGGAAATGAATTGCTAAATGGAGATACGGTGAATACAAATGCGACATACATTGCAAAGAAGCTCACAGAGCTCGGACACGAGGTTAAGAGAATTATAGTCATCCCTGATGACGTTGAAGAGATTGCTGAGGAGGTAAAGAAAGCTTCTCAGTTTTACGACTTCGTCTTAGTCACTGGTGGACTTGGGGCAACGCATGACGACGTAACCAACGAAGCGATTGCGAAGGCTCTGAAAAGAGAGCTTAAGATCAGTAAAGAGGTTTACGGTCATCTCAAGAGCATGAGTGATAATGAGTTTGCGGCAAAAAAGATCTCTTCTGTTCCAGAATTTGCAGAGATCGTTTGGAACGACGTTGGCGCTGCTCCAGCGTATATTGTTGAAAACGTTGCAGTTATGCCGGGTGTGCCAGAGGAGATGAAGAACACGTTTGAGAAGATCTTAAAGAAGTTCGAAAAGCTCGAATATTTTGAAGATCAGGTGAGAGTTGACGGCTACGAAGTCAGGATCCTTGAAGAGTTGAATAAAGTCGTCAGCGAGTTCCCAGACGTTCAGATAGGTTCTTATCCAAAATTTGGCTACGTTATTGTGAAGTTCTCTGGAAAGAACAAAGACAGAGTTAGAGCTGCAGTTACGAGATTTAGAGAGCTTTTAAAGAAAAGCGGTGTTCAATGATCTACGGAAAGATCTTTTATAAAGGAGAATTTGTCGAGGCAGGAATAGAAGTAGAAGGGGGGAGGATAAAAAGGGTCGGAAAGCTTGTGAAAGGTAAAGAAGTTAAGGGGATAATTTTACCCGCTGGAATTGACATTCATGTGCATTTTAGAGATTTTGAAGAAAAAAGAAAGGAAACAATCGAAACTGGCAGTCTTTCAGCATTGCATGGCGGAATTTGCCTTGTTGTTGATCAGCCAAACACAAAACCAGTTGTTGATAATCCGGAGATCTACTTTCGAAGAATGGAGATCGCTGAGAAGAGTAGTTACGTAGATTATAAGCTAAATCTCGCTCTAACAAAAAGAAATGCAGAGAAAATAGGAGAGATCGTTGAAAAAATAAGAAAGAGATATTTTTTACCAGCAATTGGTGAAGTTTTTCTCCAGAATACTGACAAAGAGCTCGAAATAAGCTATGAAACATTGAAAAATTTGAAAGTGAATGCAAAGCTCACGATCCATGCAGAAGATCCAAGTTTTGTCGAAATTGGATCTCCAAATTTCCTTTTTAGAAAAAGAGAAGCAGAAATAAGGGCAGTTGAGGAATGTGAAAAGCTTGGAGAGTTTCATTTCTGCCATTTGTCTACAAGAGAGGCGGTTGAAAGAGTTAAAAGAGGAAGTTTTGAAGTAGCTCCACACCATATTCTCTTCAGCATTGAAGATTATCAAATTCTTGGAGATTTGGTTAATGTGAATCCCCCCTTAAGGCAAAAAAGTGATGCTGAATGGCTCTTTAGAAATTTTTCTCGGATCCAGATCCTCGCTTCAGATCACGCTCCTCACACGGTTGAGGACAAAAAAATGGGTTCAGCAGGTTTTCCGGGAGTTGAGACGATGTTTCCGATCTTTCTCGAGTTCGCTAAAAGAGGTTTGATTAGCTTCAAGGACTTAGTCGAGAAAATTGCTGAGAATCCAGCGAAGATCTTTGGTTTTGAAGATTACGGAGGAATAGAAGTTGGTAAATTTGCGAACTTCGTTGTCTTCGATTTGAAAAACGTCGAAGAAATAAAGGCTAAAAGATTACATTCTCTCTGTAATTGGACTCCTTACGAGGGTTTTAAGGCGATCTTTCCCAAAGAGGTTTATATAAGGGGGGAGGAAGCCCTTGGGAATGAAATAAGAGCTGGAAAAATTTTTAAAGGTTGAGGAGTAATAAGCAAAAAGTTTATTAGCTCCATGTTTTAACATTGTAATAATGAGCACGAGAGTTCTAGTCATAGATGATGACGCAAATATTCGGGAAATAGTAAGGATCATGTTAAAAGACTACGAAGTTATTGAAGCTTCAAATGGTAGAGAAGCGGTGATCCTTTATAAAAATCTAAAACCAGACATAGTTCTGATGGATATAAGCATGCCTGAGATGGATGGTGTCGAAGCTACGAGGGAGATTTTGAAAATAAATCCCAATGCGATTGTAATTGGTTTAACAGCCTTCTCAAGAACCAGAGGTAATGAGTTAATCAATGCTGGAGCCAAGGATATAATAAGTAAGCCATTTACGAGAAAAAGTCTTAAGGAGATGATAGAGAAATTTGTTGCAAAATCTGTAACTTGAATGCTCTCAAAGGCTTAGGTTTTTCTTCTTCAATACCCCGAGATTTTTAACATCTAAACGCTTGGGTTTCTAAATGTGCAAATTACGAGAAAAATTTAAATTTATGAGAGATAAGGAGTGGAAGGGTGAGAAGATGGCTGTTATTGGTGAGAAGATGGTTAAAGCTCTAAACCAGCAGTTGAACAGAGAGATCTATTCCGGATATCTTTATCTTTCGATGTCTGCATATTTTGAGTCCTTGGGCTTGAGAGGGTTTGCTAACTGGATGAGAGTGCAATGGCAAGAGGAGTTGATGCATGCGATGAAGTTCTTTGAGTATATTGCAAAAAGGGGTGGTAGAGTTGAGCTCTTCGCCATTGAAGAGCCACCAAAGAGTTGGAAGTCTCCATTAGATGCCTTTGAATATGCATTGGAGCACGAGAAAAAGGTAACGAAGCTAATAAGCGATCTTGTTGAGCTTGCTATAGCAGAAAAAGACCATGCAACGCTTAACATGCTTCAGTGGTTTGTGAATGAACAGGTTGAGGAAGAGGAGAGCTTTGGAGAGATCGTTGGAAAACTGAAGCTCGCTAAAGAAGATAGTAAGGTTCTGCTTTTCATCGACTCTGAGCTTGGAAAAAGAGAGTTTGGAGTGGAAGAATGAATCTCTCTGCGTTGTATAAGATCAGCTACGGGCTCTATATTGTAACTTCAGTCAAAGAAAAGAAGTTTGCAGGACAAATAGCGAATACTGTTTTCCAAGTCACTTCTGAACCACCAAAGATTGCGGTATGCTTGAATAAGAAAAATGCTACGCATGAGTTTGTAAAGGAAAGCAGAGTTTTTGGAATCAGCGTTCTCGAGAAGGAAACACCATTGCAGTTCATTGGAAAATTTGGATTTAAGAGCAGTAGGGAAATAAACAAATTTGAAGGTGTGAACTACAGAATTGGCAAAACAGGAGTGCCACTTGTTCTTGAGCATTCCGTAGCAATTTTAGAGGCAGAAGTAAAAGGAGAATGCGATGTTGGGACGCACACTCTTTTCATCGGCGAACTCGTTGATGCTGAAGTTCTTAGCAATGAAGAAGTGATGACATACGCTCACTACCACTTCATAAAGGGAGGAAAAGCTCCAAAAACTGCGACTGTTTATATCAAGCAATGATTATTTTCACCTATTTTCTTTTTGTTATTAGGAAGGTGATGGTCTCCTGGCGCCTTAATTCTTCTATAGTCTCCATCATTCTATTAAGCTGGTTCTTGATCTCTTTTAGAACTTTATCGGTTCCAACTTCATTTATTATTTCCAAATAACCCAACGCGATTGCTATTGGATTTCTAAGTTTATCTGCCAAGTTCTCAAAATGTTTCAGATTCTCTGAGATTATATTTGACATTATTCTCCTCTCTAAGTCTGCGTTATAATGGTCAATACCGAGACCAATATCCCCACCAAGCTGTAAGAACACCCTCATTTCATTCTCATCTAATTCTCCAATAGAACATAAAGCTAAGAGCCCAAGAAATCTGTCTTCATGTGTTAGTGGGATTATTAGACTTTTTTCCTTTGACTTATCGCAATTGCACATCTCATATCTCAATTTAGGGTCTTTAAATGCTGGGCATTGTGAAGCATTGGGAATGGCATCTACCAATTTACCTTGCTTGTTTAACCAAATGTAGGATCTAATTCCGTAACTCTTTAGGATGCTCCATATTCTTTGAAGCAGAGCATACTCATCTTTCTCCTTAAAAATCTGCTGATTTACCTGGGTAAGTATTTTTAGAGCCCTATTCATTTTTTCCAATTGCTGTTGGAGAACGTATCTTTCAGTAATATCTCTCGCAACACCTTCTCCACCAATAATCTTTCCCTCTACAACTCTTGGCCATTCCAAAACTTCTATGAATTTTGTCTCTCCTTTAGCTGTTCTGGCTTTAAAAATAAATCTAACACTCTCTCCATTTAGAACTTTTTTGAAGTTTTCCCTGAGTACATCGATCTGGTCTTCAAATGCTATGATCTTTGTCGTCTTTCCTAAAAGTTCTTCCCTGTGGTATCCAACAACTTCATAAGTTTGGTTTACATCCAAAAACTTACCCTTTTCATCAAGTATAAAGAAGAAGTCTTTACCGCTTTTGAAAAATCTTTCGTAAACATTAAGAGCGTCAATAATTTTTTGCTCTTCGCTATATTCAAATGCAATAAATAAATTATAATTTTTAAATTTTGTGGATATTAATTTATATATGTTTTTACCAATTATAACTTTATCCTTATTATCTAAATCAATCGAATCGATTCCAATTTTTTTTGCTTCATCATTTGCGTAAACAAGGTTTTTACCTTCTCTAATAACGACTGCCAATGGCATTCTCTGAACCAATTCCTGAAAGCTCATCATCAATTTGATGTGGTCAATCATAGTATTTAAACTTTTCTAATTATAATATTAACCATAATTATTATAAAGATAATTATTATGTAAAGCCCAGACAAGAAATATTAGAATATTTAATTATTTTATTCTGAAAACACTTTTCTGTGATAAATAAATTAATCAAAAAGCGTAGCTAAATTTTTAAATTCCAATAGAACTATTTGTGGAAGTTTATGTTCTGCGTTTGGGACATAGAATTGGAAGAGATCAGCGAATGTCTACGCATGTTGCATTAACAGCAAGAGCATTTGGTGCAAGAGGTATATACTTCACTAAAACTGACAAAAACTTGTTTGAAAGTATCAGAAAAGTTGTGAAAACATGGGGAGGAGACTTTTTCATTGAAACTGTTGAATGGAAAAAAATTCTTCATGATTTCGATGGTTTAAAGGTTCATTTGACCATGTATGGAATCCCTTTGCCCGAAAAACTTGAGGAGATCAAGAAATCTAAGAAATTGCTTGTTGTTGTGGGTGCTGAAAAAGTGCCGAGAGAGGTTTACGATCTATGTGATCTCAACATTTCCATAGGCACACAGCCCCATAGCGAAGTTTCTGCGTTAGCAGTTTTTCTCGAAAAGGTTCTTGGAGTAGTTTTCACTCTTGAGTTTGATAATGCTAAGCAGAAAATTCTTCCAAACGAGAGAGGTAAAAAAGTTTTAAAGTTAAGTGATTAGTAAGTGTATGATCCATCCAATCGAGTATCGCTATGGAACAAAGGAAATGAAGAGAATTTGGAGCGAAGATAGCAAGATTAAAAGGATGATCAGGGTTGAAGTTGCCTTGCTCAAAGCTCTGGCAAAAAAGGGATACTTAAGCTATGAAGAGGTCGAAAATGTCCGCAAGAATGCCATTAGGATAAAGCCAGAGAGAGTTAAAGAAATCGAAGAAGAGATAAGACACGATATAATGGCTCTCGTTAAGTCTATCAGCGAGGTTGCAGAATGCAGATGGATTCACTTTGGAGCGACTTCGAATGACATAATCGACACAGCAACTGCAACACAGCTTCGGGACAGTGTTCTGATTTTTGAGGAGAAGATAAAGAAATTAGCTTTGATTTTAGCTGATAAAGCAATTGAATATAAAGAAGTCGTCTGTCTTGGTAGAACTCATGGACAGCCAGCTTTACCGACTACTTATGGCTTTAGATTTGCTGTTTGGGCTTCAGAAATAGCAAGACACTATATAAGGCTAAAACAAATGAAAGAGAGACTCTTTGTAGGAAAGATGAGTGGAGCGGTTGGAACTCAAGCTGGATTTGGTAAAGAGGGCTTTGAGATAGAAAAGGAAGTTATGAGACTTTTAAACCTAAAGCCAGCAGTTATATCAACTCAAGTTATTCCAAGAGACATTTATTGCGAATATCTTGAGTTTTTGGCAAACTTAGCAACTACTTTGGAGAAAATTGCACTCAATATTAGAATTTTGCAAAGAGCAGAGGTTGCTGAATTGATGGAGAAGTTTGAGAAAAAGCAAGTTGGAAGCTCAACGATGCCACATAAGAGAAATCCAATCGACAGCGAGAACGTTTGTGGACTTGCAAGGGTTGTTCGCGCTTTTGTAGAACCACAGCACCAATCTGCGATATTGTGGGAGGAGAGAGACCTTACGAACTCCTCTGCTGAGAGAATTACTCTCCTCGAAGCAACGATCTTAGCGGATCATGTTCTAACAAAGCTTACAAAGATCATTTCTGGCATTGAAATTGATTTGGAGAACGTTAGAAAGAATTTAGAGGCACAAAAAGGGCTTAATTTGAGTGAGGCGGTTATGATAGAGTTGACGAAGAGAGGTGTTGACAGACAAGAGGCACATGAGATCTTAAGAAAAGCTTCTATGATGGCTTATGCAAATAGAAGCTCTCTGCTTGAGGAGCTTATAAAAGATCAAAGCGTGCTTAGGTATTTGAAAAAGGAAGAGCTATCAAATCTGCTGAAGCCTGAAAATTACCTGGGAACCGCTTTGGAAAGAATTGAAATGGTTGTAGATTGGGTAAAGAAAACCGTAAATGAAAGCTGAAGAAAAAATAATATCTTTACTGGAAGCTTCAAAAGAAAATGGAGAACTTCAGAGTGAAATCTCGAGAAAGTTAAATCTTTCAAAGTCCACGGTTTCAGAAATTCTTTCTGCTATGGAAGAGCAAAAAATCATCGTCAGATCAGAGGTCTCTCCAAAATCCTACCGTGTATGGCTTACAAAGTATTTCCCCCAACCACTTGAAGGAGCCTTGAGAATTGGAATCTTAAAGGCAAGTGAATATGCAAGAGTAGTCTCCGCTGGAAAAAAACTTGGAGCGATATTCAGAGTTTACAGGAATGGTATTGAGGCAACAAAAGATCTCGTGCATGGTGTCGTAGATATAGTTGCAAGTCCTTTTGTTACTCAAGCTTTTTTCGGGGTTTTGATGAAAAATATAACGATTTTTAGACCAGTTGCCATGAACGGCAGTGGTGTAGCTTTCTCGAACGGGAAAGAATTTGGATGCTCTGAATTTTCAACAATGGAAAGAATTCTGAGAAAGTTCATGAAGGCAAGAGGGATCAATGAGAGAATAAGATTCTTCAATTCACCAGAAGAAATGGTTTCAGAACTTTCCAATCTTAGGGGAATTGCAATCTGGGAGCCTTATCTCTCTCTGATCTCAGAGAACATTGAATATTTCAACTCAGTGCTCGGTGACTTTGTTTGTTGTTCTCTCGCCGTGAACAACGAATTTCTGGATAAAAATAGAGATCTTTTTGAAGATTTCTTGGTAGAATACGAGAAAAGCGATCCAAAAGAAGGGGTGGAAGAGTTGGCAGAACTCATCGGCTTTTCCAAAGAGCTGATTGCAAAGTCTCTTCACAGCTACAACTTCAACGTCGATTTTAAAGACCTAAATAGGGAGATCGAAGACTTAAGATTTGGGGGGATCGAAGAGGTTCTTCGCTTTTATTAAGTCGCTAAGCTTTAAAACACTCTCAAACTCCATTCCCGATTCTTCTCTGTCGACAACTGCGACAACTGTAGCAACCTTTCCCCCTCTCTTTCTAACTCTTTCAGCTACCGAAAGTGCGGATTTTCCAGTGGTAATGACATCTTCAATGACCACGATCTTCTCACCCTCTTTTATCTCTCCGATCAGATCTCCGCCCAAACCGTAGCTTTTCTGCTCTTTTCTAAATATAACAAGTGGTTTTCTCGTTTTTAATGAGACCGCAGTAGCTATTGGAACCCCTCCAAGCTCAATGCAAGCAACCCTTTCGAACTCGTATCTCTTAAGAATCTCTGCAATCCCTTCAGCGATCATTTCAAGTATATCAGGATAGGTTATTGCAAGCTTTATATCCACGTAAACGTTGCTTCTTTTTCCGGAAGAGAGTATAAAGTCCCCAAATTTCAAAGCTCCGACTTCAATCAATCTTCTAACGAGCCTCACCACGGCACCTCCTTCAATTTCATCTTATAAGCAATGAAGTTCACTGATAGGTGTAGGATCGGAGTTATTATAATTGCTATGGCTATTTCAACGATACCAAAGAGTTCCCAGAATCCTTTTGTAAGACTCGCAAAAGCCATTGCGAAGAGAAGAAAAGTGAGTTGATCGAGAATTGGAAAACTTTTGCCCCGTTCAAAACCAAACCTCCGTTTAATAAAGCTTCCTACTGCATCTCCGATCATAGAACCGAATGAAAAAGCCAACACCAAATACAAAAATTCGTTATAGGGAAGCAAGGAGAGAATTTTGATACCACTCTGCAATTCTATAACTCTCTGAATATTCGCAATCATTATCCCTCCAAGAGCACCCCCAAAGAAACCTGAGAAGGTTTTGCCGTCTCCCAGGATCCTATGACCGTCTATGAACTTCTTTCCAAAGTCCATCGGTTTTAGTCCACCAAGAATGACCGCAAAGTTATTGGGTGTGTATGCTGGAAGTAGAAGCCATATTACTTTTAGTAGAATTTCGAACATCGCAGACCCCTCGCCAATCACAGCTTTTGCAGGCAAGATCTCTCCATTCTCCAATTACTTCATCTATCTTTGATTTTAAATCTTTCCAATTAACCTTCGAACCAACTTTAAGGTTGAGCTTTTGCAGAGCTAGTCTGTCAAGTTCCTCTACTTCTTTTTCTGCTTCAGGAGAATAATTACAAAAGCCAGCGTTGTAAGGACAAGCTTTACACACGTCATCAACGCCGTCGGTAACTTCAACTTCCGATATATTTTTGATTATTCTAATCAGATTTTCTCGAAATTTATAATCAAAGCCGTGCCCACTAAAGAAGTGGAGGCATATTAGGTGATGACCTCTCAATTTTTGCATACTTTTAATCTTCAGGTTGTTAAAAAAGTTTCCTACGAACGAACGTGTTTAAAAGAGTGATTTAATTATTTAAACGAAAATTTATAAACTTTATTTTAATTCTATATCTCCATATTTTTTGACGTAATTTACAAGTCCGCCCTCGTTCAAGATCTTTATCATTACTTCTGGCAAACTTTTTGCCTTTATTTCGCCTTGTTTTGTAAAAATAATTCCTTTTGAGATGTCTACTTCAATCTCTTCTCCGTTTTGAATTCCTTCAGTCGGCGCAACAAGTAAAGGAAGCCCGACGTTTATTGCATTTCGATAAAAGATCCTTGCAAAGGACTTTGCAATTACTGCACTAACACCCGCAATTTTTAAAGCCAAGGGAGCATGTTCTCTACTGCTACCCATTCCGAAGTTTTTACCTGCAACTATGAAGTCTCCAGACTTGAATTTTTTCATAAAATCTGGATCTGCGTCTTCCATTATGTGTTTTGCGAGTTCTGACATGTTACTGCGGAGATGGTAATATCTACCGGGAGTTATGTGATCTGTTGAAATGTCGTCTCCAAATTTCCAGGCTCTTCCCTTAAGTTTCATCATTAAGTCCCCTTTGAAACAAACACAGGCACTTCACTTATCCTAATAACTGGATCGGATACACTGCCGCCCACCAAGGATCTTGGCAAACTTATTCCTCTCGAGCCTAAGAAGATCGTTGTAGCCTTCATTTCTGTTTGTGTTGATATTATCACCTTTGAAGGTGATCCAGAAGCTTTTAGCTCTTTTACATTCAACCCCTTTGCTCTGAGGTCTTCAGCTACCGCTTTCAGATCGTCTCTCTTGCACTTTTCGTCTTCATCGACATGAAGCAGAATGATCTCGCCGCGAGTTTTCTTTGCAATTTCACTCGCATACCCTAAAGCCTTCTGAGATTGCTTAGAGAAATCGTATGCTACGAGAATTTTATTGAATAGATGCTCGCATGGTTTGTAGCATTTCACCCCGCTCTCTGAGATCTCAGTTCTTGACTTGAAAATGTAAACTGGAATTTCAGATTTTCTTGCAACACCTTCTGAAACGCTTCCAAGAAGAATTTCTTTGAATATTCCCCTCCCTCGTGCACCTATGGAAATGAAATCGTAGGACTTTGAGACTTTTACGATCTCATTAACCGGGTTTCCAGATGGAAACGGCTTAGTTACCTTTGCCTTTAAGCCTGCTTTTTCGATCTTATCTAAGAGATTTGGAATTTCTTCCTCAGCTCTTTTCTCTTCAAGTTCTATATATCTCCCGAGGTCAAAACCACCACTTACTGAACTCAGTCTTGCAGTGTTTACGACAAAGAGGACACCTACTTCTCTCACTCCAGCATTTTTTAAGTCCTCTAAAAACTCAGTTACAATCATGCTGTATGGAGAGAAATCTGTTGGGAATAACATTCTTTCAAGCGCCACCATACTTCCAGCGGAGTAGCAATGCTTATAAACATTTCGAAAAAAGCAATGCCATGGAATTTAAGGTAGTCGTCTCAGATCCAAAAACTGGCAAAGCTTACCAGAAAGTTGTTAGCGGAGCCAATGCAAACAGATTGATAGGAAAGCAGATAGGCGAGACTATCAGTGGGACAATATTGGATCTGCCACCAGACTATGAACTTGAAATCACTGGCGGTTCAGATAAAGACGGTTTTCCAATGCGTCCTGACATTCCTGGTGCGGTTCGAAAAAGAATTCTGCTATCCGGTGGAATTGGATTCGAGCCGAAAGAGCCAGGACTTAGAAAGAGGAAGATTGTAAGAGGTAGAGTTATTTCAAAAGATCTTCTACAGATAAATCTGAAAGTCTTAAAGCACGGAAAAGTTCCACTTGAGGAGATAATAAAGTAAATGGCTCTTCTTGATCACAAGCATCGAGCACAGAGATTTTATAGATATTTTTCCAAAATCTACGACTACGTTAATCCAATATTTTATTCTGAAGAGATGCGCGAAAAAGTTGTTGAAATGGCTGAAATTGACAAAAATAGCCTTGTTTTAGAGGTTGGATGTGGAACTGGTTTTACTACGCTCGGCATAGCAAAAAAAGTTCCTCGAGAAAGAATTTTTTGTATAGATCTGACTGCAGAGCAGATAGAAAAAGCTAAAAGAAAATTAAGTGCTAATTTCTTTCTCGGAGATGCTGAAAACTTGCCTTTTAAAGATAAGATCTTTGATTCCTCAATTTCTGCGGGAAGCATAGAGTATTGGCCAAATCCTTTAAAAGGAATTTCTGAGATGGTGAGAGTTACAAAAAGTGGTGGAAAGGTGGTAATTCTCGCACCAAGAAGACCAAACAATGTTTTAGCGAGAAAGTTTGCGGAGAGAGTCATGCTCTTTCCATCAACCGAGCAGTGTGTGGACTGGTTCAAAAAGGCCAGACTTAAAAGTATAGATTATGTTGAGATGGGTCCTTACAGTTTCTGGAGCAAGCTCGTGGTTATAATTTCTGGGGAAGTTCCATAAATTTAAAAACCCTGAATAGATCTAAGCAAGGGGTTGGGTTTGAAAGGCTTGAGATCGGCTTTGCTTGGAATTTTAATAAGCTTGGTCACGACTATGGTCATATTCAAAATTACTGAGACGAGTTTAACTTGGGAACTCTTGAGCAGAGTAAATTTCGCCTTTTTATTACTGGCTGTCATATTTCAGGTTATTTTCTGGCTTTTGTGGGCTCTTAGACTTAATATGATCTCGAAGTATCTTCAAATTAACGTTTCCTACTCAAGTTCAGTTGAGATCACTCTGAATAGTATGTTCTTTGCAGCAATTACTCCTTCATCCGCGGGGGGAGAGCCAGTGAGGATCAAGATGCTCTCAGATAAGGGAATGGCGTTGGGAAAAAGCACCTTTGTGGTCATAACTGAGAGAGTGCTTGATTCGATTTTCTTCATTCTTGCTCTCCCAATATTTCTGATCTTTACTGGCTTTGCAACTGAGCTCGGCTATAGGGTTGCAATCATTTTCATATTGGTCTTCATTTTTTTTCTCTACTTCCTGTATTCGATCTTTAAAGATGAGAGAAGCATACAAAGGTTCTCAAAGTTGGCGAATAGGATCTTTAAGAGACGAAAGATTACTGATAGGATTGAGATTGAGCTGAAAAATTTCCGAGAAGGATCTTTGAAGTTGCTTTCTGACCCAATATACTTATTAATACTTTTCACAATGACCGCATTGATGTGGAGTGCAACCTTCTTTATACCCTCATTAATTCTGCTCTCTTTCAGCCAGGACCCCCATTTTCTTATTTCTTATACTTCTCAGCTAATAATCGTCGTTATATCACTAATTCCGCTTACCCCGGGCAGTAGTGGTATTGTAGAGACAAGTATGGCTTATCTATACTCCAATTTTGTGGATTTGAGTATTTTGGGTTCTCTTGTGGCGGTTTGGAGGCTTATTACTTATCATCTAAACATAATCTTTGGAGCTATAACACTAAATGCAAGAGCTTTTAAAAAATTTTTTAACTAACGTAGTCTTCTCCGTTGAAGTTTAGGCTTATATCTTGGAGCATTTTAGAGGCAAGACCTAAGAGAACTTTATCTTCTCCAATGAGCTCCCTTATTAGCATGAGAGACGCGGATTCTTTCAATTCAACACTTTTTAACTCTTCCAGCAATCTTAAAAGCTTCATAGTGAGTTTGTAAATTTCAGCAAGTTTCACACCGTCTTCTCCTTCAATGAGTTCCTCTTCCTCCTCATCCAAAAAATCAAACTCATCCATAAATAACTTGATCTCTTGAGCAGGATTTAAAGCTTTCTATGATTTCCAAATCAATTAATCTTAAATCATAAATCAAAAAATCAAAAGCTGAAACGGAAACTATGTCAGTTCTTTATTTAGTAAAATTTTAATATTCTTTCAGGAACTTAAGCTAATGGTAACTGGGATCGTGTTTCATCCAGTTTATCTCGAGCATGAACAGAGTCCTATACATCCAGAGAGAAAAGAGAGGTTAGCTTATACAATAGACCAGCTTAAAGAGGAGGGCATATTCGATTCTACGGAGATTAGACTTCTTGAGCCAACTGAAGCGAGCATCGAAGATGTGCTTGAAGTGCACACAAAGGAATATATTGGTTTTCTGAGAGAGGAGAGCAAGAGGGGCGGAGTAATAGATATGGACACGAATATCCCAATAGGCGTCTTTGAAAAGGCTTTGCTTGCTGCTGGTGGAGCAATAAGAGGGGCTAAAGCAGTTCTGGAGGGAGAAGTTGACAACGCATTTGCAATGGTTCGCCCACCAGGGCATCATGCTAAACCGCA
Organism: Archaeoglobaceae archaeon; assembly: GCA_025059545.1. The sequence continues at coordinate 62,354 of JANXDJ010000001.1, read as the reverse complement.
TACAGGAGCGGGTTTTTGCTATATAAACAACATTGCAGTCATGGTAAAATGGCTTTTGAAGAAAGGAATTAAAAGAGTTCTAATCCTTGACTGGGACGCTCACCATGGCGATGGAACGCAAGAGGCATTTTACAGCGACAATAGAGTTCTTTTCATCTCTACACATCAAATTCCCCTATATCCGGGCACTGGTTATCCACAGGAGTGTGGAGAAGGAGAGGGGGCGGGATATACAGTAAACATTCCTCTACCACCCGGAACAGGAGACGAAGGATATAAAATGGTAATCGAGGATATAATAGAACCATTAACGCTCGAATTTGAGCCAGAATTCATAGCAATTTCCGCTGGACTTGATGCACATTTCACAGATCAACTTACTGGCTTGGCTTTGACAGCGATGGGTTATGCGGAGATGTTCAAATGGTGCATCGGGATTTCAGAGGAAATCTGTGATGGCAGAGTTGTTGCCACTCTCGAAGGAGGATATAGCGTTGAAGCAGCATTGCCATATACGAATCTTGGGATAATTTCTGCAATGGCTGGTTTCGACATTTCTGCAATAAGAGAGCCTGAGAATTATCTTGCGGAACTTATATGGAGAAAAAAGACTGCAGCGATAACAAAGCTAAAAACAAATATTGAGGAGGTTAAAAAAGTTCATTCGAAGTTCTGGAAGTGCTTCAGATGAACATTCAGGAATTAAAAGAGATTCAGCTTAAGATTGCAGAGAAAGTTGATTTAAGGGATAGATACAGGATTGATGAAATAAAGCATGTAATAGGAGTAGATCAGACCTTTATTGAAGATAAAATCTTATCTTGTGCTGTTAAGTTCAATTTTCCAGAACTAAAGGAAATTGGAAGAAATTTTTCCCTTGATGAGGTAAAATTCCCTTACATCCCCGGCTATCTGATGTTTCGTGAAGGGGATCCAGCGGTTAATGCGGTTAAAGAGCTTATTTCGGAGAATACAATTATAATAGTAGATGGAAGCGGAATAGCTCATCCAAGGAAATGCGGTCTTGCAACCTACATAGCGGTTAAAACAGAGACACCAGCTGTGGGTATAACAAAAAAGAGGCTTTTTGGCGAAATTGAGGGCAATGGAGATGTTAGAGCTATAAAAGACGCTCATAGGGTAATAGGTTATGCCATAAAAGGCTGTAAAAACTGTAAAGAAATTTACATCTCTCCTGGGAGCTTTATATCTCCAGAAACAGCTTTAGAGATTGTAAAAATTTGCATGAAAGGTAAATTGCCACTTCCAATAAAAATAGCACATGAATTTGGTCAAGAACTAAAGAGAGCGATGTTTTTTGCTACCAAGCGGTAAAATGTGTTAGCTCAACGACTTCCGCCTCTATTGCCTCAAGCAAGTCCCCTGTTTTTATTTGAATAATCCTACCGATCCCTTTTGGATTCAGCTTCAATCTAACCACTGCCATCTCGTTCTCCTCGATGTAATGTGGAGATGAGTAAAAAAGAGACTGTTGAATTACTTCTTTTCCGTTAACTTCCGCAATTATACCGCTAATTCCTCTTTCCAAGTCCCCAATTCTGGAATAAGTCAGAAAGACGCAGTCTCCAAGGTTAACTTTCAATGCGGTTGCAACGTTATGGGCACTGCGAAGTTCGATCGTTCTTATGTTTCTTCTAACGAGGTCTTCAAGTGTTCCTTTAGCTATTCCGCTAAGCACGTAGCATCTCATTCTCTCACCCATACATCGGAAATTCCTCCTTCTTTACTTCCTGCACAGCTTGTTGAGCGAGCTTCTGCATCTGCGCCTCGATGAACTCCGCTTCTTGAAGCAGTTTCTCAACACTTATATTCCAGCCAAGGATCTTGTTCAGTGCTCTAATCAAATTTGCCGAAGCTCTTGGATCTGGATTGAATCCAGAAGTTTCTCCAAGCAAAGCAATGCCCGGGAATTTGACTGCTACGCATTCATTTAAAATGCTACCCGCAACTCCTGAGATCGTGCCAGTTTTGAAGATCTCAACATGATCTTTTATCTCTTCAATCAGATCCCTATGTGTAACCGCTCCAAAGACTCTCTTTTTGTCTTCAAAGGTTGCTATTCCAGCGAGAGAGAAAATACGGTGAGCTTTAATCTCCAACGCCCAGTCAACGATCACCTTGCTTATCCCATAAGCTATTTGCGGAATTATTGGAACGTCTGAATGGATCAGAAGGAAGTTCATTTCTCTGGATTGGTAGATCCTTATAGGAGGTAGAACTATCCCTTCGTAAAGCGTAGCTACTGGAGGAAGCATTTTAGATCCCATAACGCCAATATTTTCTAGCTGAAGCTCGGTTATGAAATAAGCAGTAGCTATTGTCCCAACAAGACCTATTCCGGGAAAGCTTGTAAGAATTACTGGATTCTTGAGCGATGGACTTTCCGCAACGATCTCCGCTTCGGAAAACTCTTCCATAACAATACTATACACTAGGCTTTAAATATTTTAATTTCTCAAGAAAGATTCAAATCTCGTTGTAGAAGCAATTCTAAAATTAAATGAGCTTTAACCAATACTTTTTTGCATCTCTCAAAACAATGGATTCATTTTTTTCCACTTCTTCTCTTGTTAAAGGCAGAATTTCTACATTTCCAATTCTTTTATCCCAGATGATCTTATTAACTATGTCGAGTCTTTCGAGGAATTTCAGACTCCTGAAGTCATCGGAAACTACTGCTAAATCTATATCGCTCGTTTTAAGCCAGTCTCCTTTAGCATAACTGCCGAATAGGTAAATTGAGCTAACTTTAAAGCCAATTTTTTCCAATTCAACTTTTAAGACTTCAGCTTTCTTTTTTATCTCCAATAAAGGCTCTTGCATAATTAAAAACTTCTTCAGCAATTTTTAAAGTTCTTTCTGCTTCAATCCTATCAACACTTTCCGAGGGCAAACCATTTGCAGCGTCCGGATATCTTGAGATCGTGTAATATTTGTTCAAAATGAAGATCTGTTCCTCAAGATCTCTTGGAATTCGGAATTTAGTTTTATCTCCAAGAGATCTGTATAACTCGGTTATACTGTGGATTTTTGGCGGTTCTTCTCTTGCCAATTCAATAAAAAGCGCTTTCAGAACTTTTTCTACAGATTGCTGAGCAAAAAAAGCAGTTCTAAAATATCTCTTACTCGACATAAATGCTCTTGCATCCTCTAAATCCTCTTCAGCAGATTTAAACCATAGTTCAGCTTCACGCCTCATTTCTAAATCCTATTGTATTTGTTCTATAAAATCTTTACTCTTGAAAAAGCTGATAATTTAATTTTTTGTAAAAAATTAGAATTCTTAGGTTGACTTAACACTAACGGAATACTTAGCTCCATCTACAACAACTTCAAAGCTACCTTCAACTTTCTTTGCAGTAGATGGGAATGGTTCCTCTTTTGTTTGCTTCATCAGGAACTGAAGTCCAGTTTGTGGGAACAAAGCGTAGATTAGCACATTTTCATCGCTCGCCTCAATACCTTTTTCAATAAGCTCTTTCTTTCTCTTCTCGAATTCGGGCTCAAGCAGATCCGCAGGTCTGCAATCTATTGGCTTTTCGTTGCCCAGTATTTTCTTCACGATCTCCTCTTTGATCGGTGCGGGAGTTTTACCATACATCCCCTTCACAAGATCTTTTGTCTCCTTAGTTACCACCTTATATCTTTCTCCCATGAGCACATTCAGAACCGCCTGAACTCCAACAATTTGGCTCGTCGGAGTAACGAGTGGTGGATAGCCAAGATCTTCTCTAACCTTCGGGACTTCCTTTAAAACGTCAGGAAGCTTTTCAAGAGCATTCTGCTCTTTCAGCTGTGAGATCATGTTCGAAAACATCCCACCGGGAATCTGATAAACGAGAACATTTGTGTCGGGAATTGTTGAAAGCGGATCCAGATAGCCAGCATATTTTTCTCTGATCTTCATGAAATAATCTCTGACTTCAAGTAAGACGTCGAGTTTAACGCCAGTCTTATATCCAAGCTCTTCAAGGGCGAAAACAATGCTCTCAGTTGGGGGATGAGAGGTTCCACAGGCAAGTGGAGACATGCAGGTGTCGATCATGTCTGCTCCAGCTTCAACAGCCTTTAGCAAAGCCATTGAAGCCATTCCACTTGTGTAATGTGAGTGAACATTAATTGGAAGTTTAACTTCCTTCTTCAATGCCCTAACAAGATCATTTGCCATTTTTGGTGAAAGTAGTCCTGCCATGTCTTTGATGCAGATCGAGTCCACTTCGAGCTCAGCTAACTGTTTTGCAGTCTCAACGTATTTCTCAATCGTGTGCACTGGAGAGATCGTATAGCAGATCGTTCCCTGGACATGATTGGCCTTATGCTTTTTCGCAAATTTGATCGGAGCGATAAGATTCCTAACATCATTTAAGGCATCAAAAATTCTAAAAACATCGAGCCCGCATTCAATCGTCTTTTTTACAAATTTTTCAACGAGATCATCAGGATAGTTGCGATAACCAACGAGATTTTGCCCACGCAAAAGCATCTGTAAAAGCGTATTCTTCACTCTCTTCCTTATCTCCTTAAGCCTCTCCCACGGGTTCTCGTTTAGAAATCGATGACAAACGTCAAAAGTTGCCCCTCCCCAGACTTCAAAGGAATATATGCCCGCAGAATCGAACTTCTCAAGGATCGGGAGTATATCCCTTGTCCGCATTCTTGTAGCCAATAGAGATTGATGTCCATCTCTCATCGTAAGATCAACGATCTTTACCATGGGGTTCGCTTACGAGTTGAATATAATAAAATTTCGCCTCCAAATTCTAACTTGAAAAATCATTTTTAGTTGAAGTTTGTTGAGAATAATTTTTATAAATTAAGAAGTTCTCTGTATTCCGATAACTTGAAACCTTCTTTTTTCGTCAGCTCTTTGGAGATTATAAACTCATCTTCGACCTCTCTTTTTGTTCCAACTACGAGGTAATTCTCTCCATTTATCTCCTCGAGATCTCCTCTTGCGATAACCTTTTCACCTTTGAAAGCCTGTCCTGCAAACGTGTGTGTGAAACAAAGAATAGCTTTCACTTCTTTGTGTTCAATAGGATAGTAGGCAGGATAGTCGAATATGTAGCGGTCGTCGAGAACTGAAGCCTCGATGGTTCTTTTACCGAGCTTTTTCCCAATCTCTTCTGGGACTCCATTGTCTATCTCTTCGTAACCTCTCACGTATAGCAGATCAAAATAAGTTTCGCCGAGATAGGCTCTATGGAACTTTCTTTTTTCATGAGCGACAAATAGCTCAAACGGAATCGGAACTTTTCTCTTTCGGTATATAAAATCCCACGCAGAGTCGTCTAAGTCTTGAAGAGAACCATTTTCAATTCCCCTCTTCAACATCTCTCTTGCAACGAACCACCATTTCCCATAGACAATGAAATCGACATCCGATTCTTCACTCTGCAGACCTATAAGCCTTGAACCCGTTACACCCATCTGATCAAGCGAAATTGAGCTGAAGAAATCAACTATCTTTGCCACATTCGAATCCATCGCATCTTTAAGTCTTTCTTCTGGCTTGAAAACTTCTTCGATATCCCTTGCTGGAATACGGAAAATCTCATTCTCAAAGTATTTTTTTGCTAAAGGATGCGCTAAAGCCTCATCGTGGGAAAGCTTTTTAAACCTCTTTCCATTCTTAATCCTCTCCCCATTGTCGTGTGGTGAGTAGCGAAGGAAGCATTTGACTCTTTCCGCATTTTTATAGCCGAGAACTGAAAAATAGCAATCCCCAACTCTAACAAAGTCTCTAAGGCGAATAGGTCGCATATACCCTCTTTACCTCTTTTGCAAGCGCCTTTTCCCCCTCTCTTTTCAACAATTTTCCGTCTATAAGCTTAATTCTCCTTATAACATATCTCTTTCCCTCAATCTCTATTTCTTCACCTACGGAAAACTCTGTCTCACCATCGAATAGGATCTTGTAAGAAGAGGTTATAGCCTTTTTATGTAGACTAAATTTAACGTAGACTTCTCCAACTTCTTTTAGCCAAACCGCTTTTGAATCCTTAGCTTTGGCAAACTCCACAACTTTACCATCCTTAAGCTGAATTGCGGTTATTCTACCTACTCTACTTTCCTCTTCGAGGTCAACTATTAACTCATTTCCTTTAATTAGTTCCTCTTCTTCTAAGAGCTTCACAGTTCCTATCTGGGTTATGTCTTCCTCACTTAGAATCGCTTTTATTTCAACCTCTCTTTCAAGCTTTAATTGAGCATGAGTTCCGCAGGCTAAACATCTAAAAAGATCCTTTTTTACCTTTTCGTGGTCAGTAATTTCTTTACAGTTATCGCAGTAAAGTTCCAATCTCATAAATCAAACCTGCTTGCTAAATTTAAATACCTTGGTTAAAAATCAATTCATTTCAAACTCGACAACTTTTTAATACCTATGGAATTCTAAACGCATGCACTACAGCGTTTGCGTTCTTGGAGCTACAGGAATGGTTGGGCAAAAGTTTGTTCAATTGCTCGAGAATCATCCATGGTTCAAGGTAAAGAGTCTTGCAGCGTCAGAAAGGAGAATAGGAAGGAAGTATGGGAGCGAAGTGGAATGGTTGATCTCAGCAAACATTCCAGAGTATGCCAAAGATGTTGAAATGGTCTCGCTCGATCCAAAGCAAGTTGATGCGGACATAGTCTTCTCCGCTTTGCCTGCTGACATCGCTAAGGAAGTCGAGCCAAAATTTGCGGAAGCAGGTTTTGTAGTTTCAAGCAACGCTTCTGCTTTCAGAATGGAAGAAGACGTCCCTCTTGTGATTCCAGAGGTCAATGCGGACCATTTGAAACTGGTAGAAGTGCAGAAAAAGAGAAGAAAGTGGGATGGATACATTATAACGAATCCAAATTGCACGAGCACGATGTTTGTTCTAACGCTGAAACCTCTGATGAAATTTGGATTGAAAAGTGTTAGAATGGCTTCGATGCAAGCTTTAAGTGGAGCGGGTTATCCAGGAGTTCCATCGCTTTCCATCACTGACAATATAATCCCGTTCATCAAGAATGAAGAGGAGAAGTGCGAGAGTGAACCATTAAAGATGCTTGGAACTTTCAAGGGCGACAGAATTGATTTCGCGAAATTTAAGATCTCAGCTTCTTGTCACCGTGTTCCAGTGTTGGATGGTCACACTGAAGCGGTTTGGGTAGAATTTGAGCAAGATGTGAGTGTGGAAGAAGTTAAAAAGGCTTTTAACTCTCTAAAGCCATTAGATTTGCCTACGTCTCCTGAGAAGGTGATCGTCATCAGAGATGAGATCGATCGACCACAACCAAGGCTTGATCGAGACACAGGCAAGGGGATGAGTGTAGTGGTTGGCAGAATAAGGAAGGACGCATGGGGAATAAAATACATAGTTCTCGGACATAACACAGTCCGTGGTGCTGCTGGGGCAAGCATATTGAATGCGGAGCTACTTGTTAAAGAGAAAATGGTATAACTTTTTCAATCCAAAAAATTTTAATATTCTCAATCTATTTTCTCCATGGAATACGAGTTTGGCGAGTTTCTTTTCAAGGCGGAAGTCAGAAGGGCAACTGATCTAAAGCCCGTGTTAGCCTTTCCTGATAAAATTTTTAGGGATTTTGATGCTTATTACATGTTCAGAGATATATACGAGTGTGAAGAAGATAAGAGAAAAATTTTGAACGCGAAACTGAGATACGATTTCACGATCATTCCTCCAGCGGAAATTGGTGGAGAAAGCGTAAAGACTTATGGACATTATCACCCAACGAACTCTGCAGGACTTACTTATCCCGAGATCTATCAAGTTATTGAAGGAGAGGCTATTTTTGTAGTTCAGAGAAGAGAAGGGGACAAATTGGTCGATTGTATGGCTATCGAGGCTGAAAAAGGCGATCTTGTCATTGTCCCTCCGGGTTGTGGACATGTAACTATAAATCCAACTAAAAGAATGCTTCTAACTTCGAACTGGGTATGTAGAGATTTCTCTTCAATTTACGAGCCCTACAAAAAGCTCAGAGGGGCTTGTTATTATTACATCAACCACGAATGGCTAAAAAATGAAAATTATTCAACCATTCCAGAGCTGAGATTTGTCGAACCATTCGACACGCAAGAAGAGGAAATGTATTATTTCGTCGACGAAATCGAAAAACTGGAGTTTCTTGTTGCTCCCGAAAAGCATTTAAATCTATTCAAAAAATATTTAAAAAATTAGTAAAAATTTTAGTCTTATATATCCTTTACATCGAGGTTGCGAGCTTTATGTCTTCTGCTGTGACTGTCTTTCTTCCAGAGTGCTTTGCAATGTCTACTGCTTTCTTTGCAACCTGAACTGCGTAGTCTTCGAGAACCTCAACCATCTTCTGCACAGCATCCGCACTTACCCTTTCAGCACCAGCCTTCCTAATCAATCTATCTACTGGTGCCATAGGTAGTTCAGCCATTCAACCCACCTCCTTTCTCCTTTCGCTATAAAATTTAGTATTAGGTATATATATACTTTTCGGTAGAAGTTCCACAGGAAACGATCTTTTTAACTTTTGAGCTTTAATGTTGTCCCGAGATTGAAGAAGGGAAAATTTTGTTAGAAGCATCAATGCAATGTTGTTTTAACGATTTATGGGAAGGGAATATAAATATAAAATCTTAAATGAGAAATTTAATCTATCTAAAAAATTCTAAAAAATATTAGCCAAATAATGATGCGAGACCCTCGATCGCTTCTTCCTCTTTCTTTTCTTCCTCTTCTTTCTTCTTTTCTTCCTTCTTCTCTTCTTTCTTCTCTGCTGGTGCGGTTGGTTGAGCGCTCACTGGAGCAACCATAGGCATTGCGGTTTTCTGCAGAGCTTCACTTATGTTAACTCCTTCAAGCGCTGCGACTAAGGCTTTAACTCTGGCTTCGTTCACTGCAACTCCAGCAGCTTCAAGAACTGCCTTCACGTTTCCCTCGTTTATTTCCTTTCCAGCGGAATGCAACAACAAAGCTGCATATATATACTCCATTTTCAACACCTCCTTAACCAAATAAGGAAGCAAGCCCCTCTATGGCTTCATCCTCCTTCTTTTCCTCTTCTTTTTTCTCTTCTTTTTCTTCCTTCTTCTCCTCCACTTTCTCCGCAGGCTTAATTTCTTCTTTCTTAATTAAAGCCTTCAATTCATCATCAAGAGCTTCAGGTGGTAGTATAGAGGCAAGGGAGAGCATATGAGTATGAGCCTTCATCAAAAGCTCGGGCATAACGTCTTTTTCTAATATTCCTGCGTTTATTGCAAGATTCTTTGCGTCCATGAAACCTTTCATAAGCAAGATCTCTGCGGTCTCTTTTGTTACATAACAGCAGTTCACTGCAAGATTCATTGCAATCGAGTAAGCATTTTGGAAGTCCTTAATTATTGCCTCTTCATCGATCTTCAGCAAATCTGGTGTAAGCACTACACCATCGTAAACAGCTATTGTCTCAAGTCCGATTTTTAGCGGTTTTATATTCAGTTTTTCGAGTGCTTTAGCAACTTCTGGCTTTACAATGTCTCCTGCTTTGACAACTGTAGCTTTTGTTTTAATAACAACCTTGCCTTTCTCAACTGCTGCTGGAATTCCCGCCATCTGCAATTCAGCCATCGCTGGACCAGGAGGCAAAGAAGTTGCCCCCTCGTTTACAACGACATCTATTGGTGAAATCTGATTCGGTTTCAAAGGCGAATCTATCTTCAGACTTTCAAGCTTTTTATAGATCTTGAATGGATTCTCGTTTGTTGCGATTATTGCTACTTGTCCCTTAGCGTAGTCTTTAAGCTTTTCATAACCTTCGCCAAGCGAATCAAGAGCTATGTTTAGAAGTGTTTTCTTTACAACTCTGACTTCTGCTGAACCCTTTAAGTCTCTTTTAACTTTCTGCATCAAGCTTGCTGGAACTTTTTCAAAATTCGTGAGAGCCAATACTTTGTGCGATGAAATCAATTTCTTTAGTTCTTCAACCTGGCTTACTTTCCACTGAGGTGGAGCACCCTTTATAGCGGACATTATACCACCCTCACTGCTGGACCCATAGTTGTTTTAACATAGACCGATTTAAGAACGAGCAATGGGTTTTCATACTTGTTCTCAACAACTTTTAGAACTTCAATGGCATTATCAGCGATTGCCTCAGCTTTCATACCCTTGATCCCTATGGGGACATGGAAAGTCATCTTGTCTCTCGTTCTGATCTTTACTGAATTTCTGAGCCTGTCTATAATTGGTTTCGGATCTGAAAGTGGGGGTATTGGCTGAGGTATTTTCCCTCTCGGACCAAGAATCGCACCAAGTTTTTTACCGATCTCTGCCATCAAAGGTGCTTCAGCAATGAAAAAGTCAACACTGGTTGCAACTTTTCTCGCCTTTCTTTTATCTTTAGAGAGGCTATCTATGTCTTCCGGGGTCAAGACAAGGTCTGCTGTAGCATTCTTAGCCTTAATAGCAGTCTCCCCTCTTGCAAAAACGCCAACTCTCCTCGGTTTTCCCAAGCCATTTGGTAACAACACGATTGTGTCAATTCTGTTCTCAGGCTTTTTCATGTCAATGTTTCTCAAATTTACTGCCATTTCTACTGTTTCGGTGAATTTCCTGTCCTTAGCCTTCGATACTGCCTCATTTATGGCTTTTAATAACTCCTCTTTATTGACAAGCATTCTATCCCTCCCGTAGTGTAGCGGCTTTTAAGCCTCCTACGGATTTCAACCCTCTCTGTCTCAAGGTATTTTAAGCTATCGCTTCAACTCTTCTTCTTTCTGAGCTTTTGAACCTCGTATTTCTCTTTCTCTTCCTTGGTCTCTAATTCTTCCTTGCTCTTCTCCTTTGTAGCTTTGCCGAAGCCAGCAAAAACCCATTTCTCTGAGAAGTCTCTGCTTTTCCTATAATATGCTCCACAACCACATTCCAGAATGCTGAATTTCTCGTCAACATTTATTTTCTTTCCACATGACTTGCATACGAGTTCCATAATCCCCCCTCAACTCTTTCTTTGGATGTTGGTATCTATCCACTTTTTTATCTCCTTTTTAGGCATTGCTCCGACAATCTGGTCCATTGCCTTTCCATTTTTGAAAAATATGAGCGTAGGTATAGCAGAAATTCCAAAACGAGTAGCAATATTCTGATTTTCGTCTACGTTTAACTTACCAAAGATAACTTTGCCTGCATATTCTTTTGCAAGTTCTTCTATCACAGGTGCAATGTATCTGCAAGGCATACACCACTCTGCCCAGAAATCCACAACTACATTTTCATTTTTCTTTGTCACCTCATCAAAATTCCCTGAGTCCAATTTTATAGGTTCATTTTGAATTTTTGTCTTTTCAGCCATTTTCATCAACTCCTCAAGCTTTCTTTTTCGTATCTTTTCAAGTTCATCCATGGTATTTAGACTTTGCCATTTATTTTAAATTTTACCCGCTCTTTTGATCGAAAAAATTTTATAATGTTGATCTCCATGATCTCCCATGGCATTTTGGTTGTGCATAACCACCGAGGAAAACTGGGGGGTTATAAAAGACAAAAACATTTGGGGCGTTCCTGAAAGGCACAAAAAAACAATTTCAAAAGTTAAAAAGGGCGACAGACTTTTGATCTACCTTAAACAAGAGAGAAAGAACGAAGAAGTTAAAGAACCAAGGATCGTTGCGGAATATGAAGCTATTTCAGAAGTTTTTAAAGATCCTTCGAGGATCTTCAAGTCTCCTAAGGGAATGGGCAACGAAAATTTTCCACTCAGGATCAAAATAAAGCCCATAGAGATCTTTAAAACTCCTCTTGAATTCAAACCGCTAATTCCAAGATTGGAGCTAATTAAAAACAAGAGAAAATGGACAGGACATTTAATGGGCAAAGCAATGAGAGAAGTAAGCGAGAAAGACTACAAGCTGATCATCTCGAGTAAGAAAAAATAAATTCTCTCACAAGAATTCTATATATGGACCTTCGAACCGCGATCGAGGTAGTTAGACCTAAAGTCTCAGAGAAAGAGCTAAGACATTACGAAGTTCTTGACTTTTTAAAGAAGAATGGACTGCTGGACAAGCCCATTATTTTAAATGTTGAAGGAAAAAAGGTTGCAAAAAACTTAGTAAGCTCGAGAGAACTACTTGCGACGTATTTGGGCATGGATCCAAATAGACTCGCAATTGAACTGGCAAAAGCTTATGAAAGAGACGCGAAATTGCTCTTTAAAGACTTTTCCGAGCTAAATTTGAATAAAAGAAGAGTTAATCTATTCGATTTACCAATCATAAAGTATTTTCCCGAAGATAGATCGAGATATATCACTGGAGGAGTTGTAATAGCTAAAAGAGAGCACTTTAATGCGAGCATTCACAGAATGATGCTCATCGACGAGAAAAGCCTCGCAATTCGTCTCGTAGCTCCGAGGCATACATATTTAATGTGGAGAGATGCGGTTGAGCATGGTGAAGATCTAAAGATTGCTGTCTGCATAGGCGTCCACCCGCTATTTTTGCTCGCTTCTGCGACCAGAGTTGGAATAGGTGAAGAATTTAGCTACGCTTCAAAGTTGATGAATGGATTAACACTTTACAAAAGAGAAGAAATGCTCTTTCCAGAGTCAGAGATCATCCTTTTTGGTAGGATCACTCCAGAAACGGTCGAAGAGGGACCTTTTGTTGACATAACTGGAACCTATGATGAGGTTAGAAAAGAGCCTCTGGTTGTGATCGACGAGATCTATGCCAAAGAAGATGCGATCTATTACTCTATAACCCCCGGAGGTATGGAACATCGCATTCTCATGGGTGTTCCATATGAACCTGTCATTTACCGCTTCGTTTCAAATGTTTGCAAGGTTAAGAATGTCGCAACGACTTCGGGAAGCAGAAACTACTTCCATGCAGTTGTTCAAATTGAAAAAAAGACTGATGGAGATGCAAAGAATGCAATAATCGCAGCATTGTCAGCGAATCCAAGTCTTAAAGGGGTAATAGTGGTAGATGATGATATCGACATATTCAGCTACGAGGACATCGATTACGCCGTTGCAACAAGATTTCAGGCGGATCGAGATCTGGTGATCGTAAAGGGTGCAAGGGGAAGCAGTCTTGATCCCTCTTCTGATGAAACAACTACTAAGTGGGGGATTGATGCGACCAAACCGCTAAAAAGGGCGAAAGAATTTGAAAGAGTGATCAAATGATTCTGAGCATTGTAGGAAAGTCAAACACAGGCAAAACGACGCTAATAGAGAAACTTGTCCCTTTGCTAATCGAGAAAGGCTATCGTGTTGCGGTTGTGAAACACGCTCATAAGGGTTTCGAGCTTGATGCAGAGGGAAAGGACTCGGATAGAGTTTTTAAGGCTGGTGCAGATGTGGCGATAGTTTCGGATAGTAAGATAGCTATAATGCAACGGAATGGTGATCTCAAAAGAATTTTAGAATTCTTCAAAGGCTACGATTTAATCTTAACGGAGGGATTCTCAAAGGAGAGCTATCCAAAGATTGCTCTCGATGATGGAGATTACAAAAATGTCTTATTTAGGTATAAAGGAAACTTCGACGATCTCATGGATTTCATTTTTAAGCTGATTAAAAAATGAATTTTACTCGAAAACGTGGATAGCACTGGCTTTGAAGCTGATAAAAACCTCTTCACCTTCAGAAATTCCCATTTCTATAAAAGAAGCCTTTGTTAGGTAAGCAGTCAAGTTTAACCCATCAAGAGATAGCTTAAGCTTTACAATCGCTCCTAAATCTTCGAAACTTTGAACCACTGCCTTAAATTTGTTTCTCGCCGAACTAATAAAACTCTCTTTTGAAATTAGAATGCTTTCTGGTGGGATTATCACTCTCAGCCTTCCATAGGCTCTATGTGGGATCTCTATTTTTATCCCATTTACTTTTAGCATTTCTCCTTCAGCCTCACCCTCGAATATGTTTTCATGTCCTAAAAACTTCGCAACCCTCTCGTTTTTCGGCTTGGAAAAAACTTCCCTTATTTCTCCTGACTGAACCAATTTTCCGTTTAAGAGTATTCCAACACGATCTCCTAAAACAAGTGCTTCCTCAAAGGAATGCGTTACGTGAATTGCAGTGAACTCAAGCTCTTTTCTCCATTTCTTCATCTCTTTCATAAGCTTAGCTCTCAAGTTTAGATCTACACTTGAAAAAGGCTCATCGAGCAGAAGAAGCTTGGGTTTAACCACTAAAGCTCTTGCAATCGCAACTCTCTGCTGTTCCCCACCGCTCAACTTTTTTACATTTTTTTCAAGCAAATGTTCGATTTCAAGTGTTTCCGCGATTTTCTCAATTCCTTTTTTTATCTCCTCTTTGGTGTGCTTCCTTAACTTAAGTCCATAGGCTATGTTCTCGTAGACACTCAAATGGGGAAAAAGACCATAGTTCTGCGGAATGTATGCTATCTCTCTTTTTTCGGGTGGTAGCAAAGTTATTTCTTTGTCTTCAAGCAAAATTCTCCCTTTTTCAGGTTTAAATATTCCAGCTATCGTCTCAAGGAGCAAAGTTTTTCCAGAACCACTTGGACCAAGTAGTATGAAATACTCTCCTTTTCTTACTTCAAAGCTCAATTCCTCCAGTCTGAAATCTTTCCAGCTTTTCGAAAGATTTTCAACTTTTAGCATCTGCAATCCTCCTCAGCAGAACGAAGATCGTTAGACTTATCAAGATCAAAATAACCGCAATTGGTTGCGAAGAACTCAAGCCATAGTTGTTGAAGTAGTCCATTACGAGCACTTGGGCGGTTTTAGGATAGTAAGCAACGATCAAAAGAGCTCCAACTTCGCTCATAGCTCTTGCCCAAGTCATTATAGCTCCACTCAGTATTGATGGAAAAGCAAGTGGTAGAGAAACTGTAAAGAATACTTTGAGTTTGCTCGCTCCAAGAGTTCTTGCAACAAACTCAGTTTTTTCTTCAACCGCAAGAAAACCATCTCTTGCAGAGTTCACGGTGAAAGAGGCGGAAACGAAGAGCATTGCGGATATTATTCCAAGATAATTGTCCAGTATAGCTTCGGAATACGTTAGCAGGAGTATTATACCAACAACAGAGTGTGGAATTACTATCGGAAGATCAATTACTGCCTGAACGAAATTCTTGCCAATAAAATCTTCTCTTGCAAGAACATAGCCTAAAGGAACGCCTAAAAGCAGTGAAATTATCATTGTAGCTGTCGATGTAGCTATGGAGTTTATAAGTGAGCTCAAGACAAGTTCGTCGCTTAGGGTTAAGATCAATGAGTTGAAATCTAATGCTTGAACTATTAAAATCAGTAAAATCGGGATTACAATGTAGAGAACCAAAAAAGAGCCAATTAGCGCCAAAAAAATTGAAAAGTGGTTTCTCATTCAACAACACCTCTTAACTCTTCTGGAAGGGTTCCGATTACTTTTGGAGGATAAATCGTTGTATGGTGGTTTAATTCGAATATTCTTCTTCCATGCTCACTTAGTAAAAAGCTCAAAAAATCCAGAGCCATTTTTTTATTCGGTGCATCTTTTAAAACTGTGATTCCATAGATTATTGGCTCCGCCTTTATCTTTTCATCTTTAACGATAACGTCTATCTGAGCGTAGTATTCTGCCTTTTCAAAGCTTCCAAGGTTTATCTCGACTGGAAGTTCAATGTAGCTCAAGTTATGCTGTTCAGCAACGCTTTTGTAGATGAAAAAGTAGTCCAGTGCTCCAGTAGAGACAAGTGCGGATAGATCGACCTCTTTTGACCTTATAACTATTTTATCATTCGATTGAATTATGTTTGGGACGTATATCGTGTTGTTTGAAGATCGGATGTTCGAATTGTTTTCGACGAGCTCTTTGAAAATATCTTTCCCATAGTAAAGATCTGCAAGCTTTAAAACCATAAGCGTCCTGTAACCGCAAGGGTCCAAATTCGGGTCACTAAAGCCGATTTTAACATCTCTTTGAAGGATCTCGAACCAGTTCGAGGTATCGATCTCGTTTGCATATTTGCTGTTTTTTGAAAAAGCCAAAACGATCTCATTTTTTGCAAATAGTATGCAGAAGTCAGTATTTTCAGGTATGAGCATTCTCTGGATTAAGGAGTAGTCTGAAACAGCGATTATTTCAGCCTTTTTGCCCAGATCTATCACCTTTCTTATGGCTTCAACACTTCCACTCGCTTCATTTTGGATTTCTATACCACGATTTTTTTTGAACTCTTCCCCAATTTTTGCAATTGGTATGCTTAAAGATCCAGCATGGAATATTACGATCTTTTCCGAGCTTTGATTTTGGAGATAAAGAAAGGAAGCGACCAAAGTCAGAAATAATGCACTGAGAAAGATCTTTTTCATGAGGACAAATGAACGTGCAAAAAATAAAATTTTCGTTATCAAAAAACGGATAACGCTTTTAAACTCTGCGAAGGTTTAATTCATGGAAGAGATCACAGTTTGCTACGAGGCTTTAGTAGAATACGGAGGCGAGAAGATAGTCGATTGTAAAGTGGCAAACTTATTGAGAGCTTTGAATGAAAATAGGTCGTTAATTTCAGCATCTAAGGCTCTTGGAATCCCATATTCGAGACTTTGGAATACGATAAGCAAGATTGAACGCTTATCTGGAAGAAAGATCGTTGAAGCTAAAAAAGGAGGTAAAGAGGGGGGAAAAGCAGAATTGACTGAATTTGGAAAAAGGCTGCTTGAAGCTTATGAAAAAGCTATTGAAAGGCTTGAAGAACTTGGTTTGATTGGAAAACAAAGGATTGTGGAAAAACCAGAGATCGTGATAGCACATAGTCACGATCCGATTTTTTCCATAGTCATTGAAAGATTGGGTGAAGATTTCAGCGTTAGAAGCCTTTGTGTAGGTTCTGGCATGGCGTTAGCAATGCTAACACTCGGCGAAGCTGATATAGCTTGCCTACATCTTTATGATCCCGAGACTGGTACTTATAATACCAGCTTTATCGAAAAATTCTGGCTTAGAGATAAAGTTGAGAAAATCGGAGCCTTAAAGCGAGAGCTCGTGATCGCTTACAGAAGAGACCTGAAATTCAGAAGTATTGATGAATTGATCGTTGAAGTCCTTAGTGGAAATCTAAGAGTTGCGAACAGGAACAGAGGTTCTGGAACGAGACAGATCTTTGATCAGGTCCTTGGAGAATATTCAGAAAAGCTGAAATTAGACAAAGAAAATATTTGTGGATACGAAACAGAATTCTATACACACGAAGAGATTGCTAAGCAGATTTCAGAATCCAATTTCGACGTTGGGGTTTTGGTGAGGTACTTTGCTGAAAAATACAGTTTAAGATTTCTCCATTTAGCTTGGGAGTCTTATGAATGCTTTGCACTGAAGAAAAGGAAATCAATGGCTATTGAACGCCTAAGAGAGATTATGAGCTCTGATTGGTTCCAAAGCCTAATTAAGATCACTCCAGGATACAAAGCTTAAATTTTTGAACTAAATCTTCCACTTTTCAAGACTCTCCTTTACACCTTCGGAAACGCATTTCCAAATACTCCGCCCCAAATCTGTCGCTGGACCCGTGTATTTCTCGTATTTTCCATTCATCGTGCTTAGAACAACAACAGCATCGGTATTTGTGCCTGTGAATCTATAACTGAGATCAAAGAGCGCTTTACTTTTCGCTTCCGTCACATTAATTATTGCATTCAACAATCCCGATCTATTAACTCTTGCTTCAAGAATTAGAATCACGTTTATAGTCATCTCATTCGGATTGTCAACTCCTGCGGTTACGAATGCGGTAACACTGCCATGGCTTCTTATGCTTAGCTTATCCATCGGAACCGCTGTTAGAAGACCGAAATAGCTTTTTAGATAATAACTATTCGCTATTAGCTTCAAATAGTCAACAGGATCCATTTTGTAAAATTCAGAGCGGACTCTGTGATTGAAGGCACTCTGAACCTTTTTCCATCCACCAAGAAGTCCAGTGCTAACTCCAAAGAAATTCCCACGGACTATTAGAGTATTTTCATCGAGATAGTAATTGTTGTATGGCATTCAGGACACCCTCCTCACTTTTTACAACAATCGCCTTTTTTAGAATTTCTGAGTAAATCTTTTCCGCTTCTTCACCAGCAAAGTTTCTTTTTTTGAATTCTGTTCTATCAACCACGATCAGCTTTCCCATTTCGCAGGCAAACTTTGCAGAAAGCAAATTTTTTAAATTTCCCATACCAAAGCTTATATTTGCCAGCAAAACCGCTTCTACTCGTTTTATTATCTCCAGATTTCTCTGAAAAGCTTCATCACTTATCTCTGAGAAAGGAGGTGCATCTACTATCTCTCCTCCGAGTTCCAAAATAGTTTCCCAGTCAAAATCAAGTGCGTTAAGCACACCAGCGGAAACTTTGAAGCCAGCATTGTTGAGCAAATATATGATTTCTCTTCCACTTCCCCCTCCGCAGATCACGTGCACTCTTTTACCGTTTCTACTTGACTTTATTTTTGGAATCACATAAATCTGTCCATGCCTCCTTACTATGACTTCAACTTCAAAAATATCTCTTATGCTATCCTCATTTACAACCTCCCAGGGATTTCCCGCGTATACTATCCTTCCATCCTTTATCATGAAGATGCGATTTGCAAAGAATAAGGCGAGATTTATGTCGTGTAAGGCTACTATGGCTATTCTATCCTTTGAAAGCTCTTTTAGGATTCCCATAATCTCAAGTTGTGATGAGATATCCAAATGTGCGGTAGGCTCATCGAGCAAGAGAATCTTTGGTTCTTGTGCGAACAGTCTTGCCAGAAGAACCTTCTGTTTCTCTCCACCGCTCAATTCTGAAAATTTCCTTTCCAATAAGCTTTCAGCTCCTACATCTCTGAGAGCTCTCATTGCAATCTCATAATCTTTTTCCTTTGGAATCTTTATTCTACCCAAATAAGGCAATCTACCAAGAAGAACCACTTCTATTGCCTTTAGGTTTGTATCGGCACTATCTTGTGGCAAATATCCCATTTCATATTCTTTTCCATCGAAAAAACAATCCCTTTCAGTGGTTTGACAACTCCAAAAATACTTCGCAGTAGTGTGGACTTTCCACTCCCGTTTGGTCCAAGAAGAGCGATGAAATCTCCTTTTTTTGCTTCTATCGTTACATCTCTGAGAACTTCAGAACTTCCCAGTTTTACACTCAAACTCTCGATCTTCAACATCATAAGCCTCTTCTCATAAGCAAATACAAGAAAAAAGGTCCACCAAGCATCGCAGTAATAGCTCCCACTGGAATTTCTCCATTTGATGAAATTCTTGCAAATATGTCTACGAATGGCATAAAAGCGGTTGCGAGAAGTATTGTTGATGGCAATAGCTGTCTGTGCTCTTCTCATATCAAAATCCTGACTGTGTGTGGTATTATTATTCCAACAAAACCGATAACTCCGCTCACAGCAACCGCTGTTGATGTTAGCAGGGAAGTAAATACTATAAGTTCTGCCCTGTATCTACCAACATTTATTCCAACCGCTCTTGCATGTTCGTCGCCCAAAAGCAGAGCATTAAGATTCCATGAGGTAGCAAGGAGAAATGCTATCCCTAAGACCAGAAATGGAATGCAGAAATAAATTTCCTCCCACTGGGGATTTGAAAAGCTACCCATAAGCCAGAATATAACCTGATGCAAGCTTTGTGAGTGTAGATAGATTAGTAGCGAGTTAATTCCTGAGAGAAAAGAAGCTATTGCAATTCCAGCGAGCAAGATTGCATAGCGTTGATCTCTGAATTTCTTTGTATTTCCGATTAGGAATACAGAGTATGCTGTGAGAATTGCGAAAACAAAAGCGAAAATAATCCTACCGGAGATGTTGAACCCAAAAATAATCTAAAGAATTGCTCCAAGGCTTGCACCACTTGCAATTCCAAGAACGTAAGGTTCTGCAAGGGGGTTTCTAAACAAAGCCTGAAGAGAGCATCCAGAAGCTGAAAGAGACGCTCCAACGATCATTGCAAGTAAAATTCTTGGCAATCGGTAATCCAATATTATTGCATTGGCAGTTTCATCTGCTGTGCCTCGAATTACTTGCAAAAACTCTTCGAAACCATAGTGAGAACTACCTAAGGTTAAGGAGAGCAAGAATACGATGAGGTTAATTACAATCAGCAAGCCAAATCTCACTATTTCAAGTTAGTTGAATGTGTAATAAAGATTTCTTTACTTACTTAAAATTTTTAAAGTCTTCTCTTCTAAGCCGTGCTGTTTTCTCCACTCTTCAAGCGGAACTCCAAACTCTCTTTGTATTTTGTCTCTGTAGATCTCAGGTAGCACGTTGTATGTGCAGAACGGTATTATTCTGCCGTCGGGAGTGCCGTAGTGTATGATGCACCTCTGCACCCTTGCAAGATCGTAATTGTAGAGATCTTGGAAATGCATCATCGCTAAGAGAATAGATTTTCTATGCCATTCATAGAGAGCGAAATAGCTGTGCTCTACGAGGACTTTGAAAAGAAGCTTAGAGACATCAAAGCTTTTAGGAGCCTTAGAAAGGTCAAAAAATCTTCTCAAATCCCAGAAACTCTTGAAGATTCTAACCTTCTTAAATTTGCTCTTTTTGATCACTTCTGCCCTCTCTAACATGTATTCGAGCAATCCTTCTGCATCTATAAACCTCGTTATTGGAATTAGCCTCTCTCCGTCTCTGAAGATCGTAGTCACAACACCGCATGCGAAGTGAGGTGTGAATGTATACTGTGGCACGCCAGTCAAAGCTTCCACGAAGCTCGTTATGGCTAAAGAGCTCGACATAGGATAAAAATCTTCACAAGAAATCTCTCCATTAGTTTGCTCTTCTATTGCTTTGATGCATCCCGGAATTGTTATCCTATATTTCTTCAGATCTTTGTTCGACATTTTTCCTACAAAGCTCACGGGCTGAATGCTAATGGAGCGAACGAGATCTATGTTTCTGGCGGCAAATCTTATCATGTCTCCGAGTTGGTGTTCATTGATTCCCTTTATTATAGTTGGAACGAGAACGAGATCGAGTTCAGAGTTTCTGCAATTTTCAAATATTTTCGGTATCTCTCTAATATTTTTTGGGTTCGTTCTCTCATCCAAACCGTCGAATGAAAGGTATACAACATCAACTCCAGCTTTTTTAACTTCATAAGCGAAGTTTGAGTCATATGCAAGCCTTATACCATTCGTGTTCAACTGAACATGCTTTATCCCCTCATTCTTCACCGCTCTAATGATCTCTATCAAATCTTCTCTCAGAGCTGGTTCTCCGCCTGTTAGCTGAACTCCGTTACATCCAATAGGCTTTAGAGTCTTTGCAACTCTTACCATATTTCTTATCTGGTCTATTGATGGCTCAAAAACGTATCCTGAGCGTTCTGCATAGAAGAAACAATACCAACATGCAAAGTCGCACCTGTTTGTTATCGCAATATTAAGAAGAGTGGGATGAGTTTTGTGATTGTCGCAAATTCCACAGCTAAATGGACAATCTCTGTATTCTGCTATTGGTTCAACCTTTTTTCCATCTGAAGCGAATTTCATTGCTTTTTTGAAAAATGTGGCATCTTCCCAGTAAACATCATTAAATTCTCCATGCTCAGAGCAGCTTTTCTTGATCATTACTCTGTTATCTTCTTCATAAACCTCCGCTTCCACTATTTTTAAGCATTCAGGACAGAGAGATTGGGTTTTGTAGATCAAGTTTGTCATTAGATCTCAACCTTTAATTTCTGTGAAGTTATGTTATATATAAATTGCGCCGACTCCCTAAGTGCTTTTCATTGAAACGCTCTTGCAACCTTTTGGCGGAAATAACAAGCGGATCTTCAAATTTCATACTCTATTAGCTCAGCTTCGAAAACCCTTGTGGCTGAACCTGTCATAAATGCGGTGTTGCCAATTTCAATTTTTAGAACTCCACCTCTCGTTATAACTTCCGCCTTATCTACAATCCCGAGCCTCTTTGCAACAGCGACAACCGCAACGCTTCCTGTTCCACAGCTTAGAGTCTCGTTTTCTACACCTCTTTCATACGTTCTTACGTAGAATTTTGATCCCTCAAACTTTGCAAAGTTCACGTTTGTGCCTTCCGGAAAAACTTTGAGGAATCTTATCTTTCTACCAATGCCTACGATATCAAAATTTAGGTCATCGACGAAGATAACAACATGTGGAACGCCCGTGTTCACTGCGTAAAGCTTGAAATTTTTACCTTCAAACTCAAAAAGATCGCCCCATATCTCCTTTTTAGCGGGAATTTTCTCAGCATCGAACTCTGGCTTACCCATATCGACTTTTACCCACCAAGTTCCATTATACCTTACTTCAAGCTCTTTAATTCCCGCAAGCGTTTCTACTTTCAGCTTATTGCCAGCATAACCCTCTTCAACCACATATCTGGAGAAACATCTTATTCCATTTCCGCACATCTTAGCCTCGCTTCCGTCGGGATTGAAAAATCGGAATTTTGCGTCCGCAATTCTGGAGGACTGAACAAAAATAACCCCATCCGCACCGACTGCAAAGTTCCTGTTGCAGATCCATTTGGCAAATTTGGCTTTCTTATCTTCAGGGACTAAATTTTTATGAAACTCATCTATGAGAACAAAGTCATTTCCGTTTCCGTGCATCTTAATGAACTTCATGATTTTCTTCTCCTCATCAGTAATAAATAGTTCACAGCATTTATCACCGCATCGAAGGATGCCATCACTATGTCCTGTGCAGCGCCACGGGATGTGAATATGTTTCCTTTGTCATCTTCAACTGTAACGTAGACTTCAGCAATGGCATCGCTACCTCCGCTTATCGCATCAAGCTTAAATTCCCTAATATGAACTCCACCACCGACCAATTGCATAACTGCTTTAAGAGACGCATCTACTGGCCCTACACCGATTGCTGATGCGACTTTTTTCTCCCCCAAAACTTCTGCGTTTATAACCGCAGTAGGAGTAATCTTGTTTCCCGTTATGACTGTGATTTCGTCTACAGAAACAACTTTTTCTTCTCTTTTCAGCTCACCGAGCACTATTTCGGTTATTGTGAAAAGATCTCGGTCTGTTACTTTCTTGCCACGATCTCCCATGTCCTTGACTTTTTCAAAGATCTTGTTCAGGGTGTCCTCATCAACTACATAACCAGCATCCTCAAGAATCTTCTTTATCTGAAATCTCCCCGCATGCTTTCCTATCACGATCCTCCTACGATGCCCTACCATCTCGGGCTTGAGCACTCCTGGCTCGAAAGTTGATGACTCCTTTATGACTCCGTGAGCGTGAATTCCACTCTCATGGCTAAATGCATTTTCTCCGATGATTGGTGTATTTGGTGGCATTTTTACCCCTGTAAGCCTTTCAACGAGCTTAGAAGTGTCAAAAAGAAGTTCGGTTTTTATATTTGTCCTAAGCCCTTCGATCGAGTGTAGGATCATCACAACTTGCTCAAGGCTCGCATTGCCAGCTCTTTCACCTATACCGTTCACAGTTACTTGAACTTCATCAGCTCCAGCGAGCACAGCGGAGTAGCTGTTTGCAACCGCTAAGCCAAAATCGTTATGGCAGTGAACATCTATTAAAACTTTCAACTCTTCTCTCAACTTTTTAACGAGTTCATAGAATTTGAAGGGAGTTGCAACACCAACCGTGTCTGGAATGTTTATGACATCAACTTTAGCTTCTTCAACCGCCTTGTATATTTTCTTTAGATATTCAATCTCCGTTCTCGTCGCATCCATTGCTGAGAACATGCATTTTATTCCATGAGCCTTTACGTATTCAACACAATCCACAGATCGCTTAATGATCTCTTCTCTATCGAGTTTTAAAGTGTGCTCTATCTGGATCTTCGAAGTAGGTGTAAAAACGTGAACCATATCTACTTCTGCCTTTATTGCGGAATCTATGTCTTCTTTAACGATCCTGGCAAGTCCACAAATATCGGAGCTCAGACCAAGGGATGAAGTCTCTTTTACAGCGTCAAACTCTCCTTTCGAAATAGCGGGAAAACCAGCTTCAATAACATCTACTCCGAGTCTATCAAGAGCTTTTGCAATCTGGACTTTATATACTGGAGGGAGAGAGATTCCCGGCATTTGTTCTCCGTCTCTTAGCGTTGTATCGAAAATCCTTATAGTTCTCATTGCTCAGGTAGTGGTGTCTTTGTCTAAAATTGTTTTCGGTAATGTTATTTAATTAAGATCCTTTATACAACTTCTCAAGCAAAATACAAAGAAAATATGTATTTTAAGTCAAAAGTTTAGCGAATTCTGTATTTTTTAGCTATTTTTTTTAGAAAAATTTAAAAAGCTTTTTGATCTGAGAAAGCTGGATGTTCAGAAAGATCTTAGTTGCAAACAGAGGCGAGATTGCAATAAGAGTGATGAGGACATGTAGAGAACTCGGAATAAAGAGCGTCGCAATCTACAGTTCTGCGGATGAAAGCGCTTTGCATCGATATTATGCAGATGAAGCTTACTATGTCGGAAAATCGGATCCTAAGGACAGCTATCTAAATATAGAGCGGATAGTTGAGATTGCGAAGAAGAGTGGAGCGGAAGCAATTCATCCGGGCTATGGATTTGTTTCTGAGAATCCAATGTTTTCAAAGAGGTGTGAAGAAGAAGGGATCGTGTTTATTGGACCCCCTCCCGAAGTTCTCGAAATATCTGGCTCTAAAGTAGAGGCAAGAAAGAGAATGAAGAGCGCAGGGGTTCCAATAGTCCCGGGTTCACCAGCTTTGGATAACATTGAACAAGCATACAATTGGGCTGAAAAAATAGGATATCCTGTAGCAGTTAAAGCCTCTGGAGGTGGAGGCGGAATAGGAATAAACGTAGCTTGGAATGAAAAAGATCTGGAGTCAGCTTTTACGAAGTCAAAGAGTTTTGGAGAGAAATACTTTAGGGATCCAACAGTTTATCTTGAGAAGTGGCTCGTTCGACCAAGACATATAGAAGTCCAAATACTCGCAGATAAAAAATCGAAAGTCGTTTACTTAGGAGAAAGGGAATGCAGTATTCAAAGAAGGAATCAGAAAGTCATCGAAGAGACGCCATCACCAGCGCTTGATGAAGAGCTTAGAGAAAGAATTGGAAAGTCAGCGGTGAGAGGTGCAAAAAGCATAGGTTATGAAAATGCTGGAACTTTCGAATTCCTGTTTGAGAACGGCAAATTCTACTTTTTGGAAATAAACGCTCGATTACAGGTAGAACACACGATAACCGAGATCGTAACGGGTATAGATATAGTGAGAGAGCAAATAATGATTGCATCTGGTGAGAAAATTCCTTATGATCAGGAAGACATTAAGCCAAGAGGACATGCAATGGAGTTGAGGATTTACGCAGAGGATCCCATCAATTTCTTGCCTTCAGGCGGAAGAATAGAGTTTTACAGAAGCCCCGGAGGTTATGGAGTTAGATTAGATAGTGCGGTTAGCATTGGAAGTGGAATCCCAGAAGATTATGATCCGATGATCTCCAAACTTACAGTATTTGGTAAAAACAGAGCAGAAGTAATTGCCCGTGGCAAGAGATCGCTTATGGAATACATAATACTCGGCGTCACCACGAATATACCATTACATCTCGCTGTGCTCTCAGACGAGGAATTCGAAAAGGGCAACATTCACACAAAATTCCTTGAGGAGAGGAAGATATCTGAAAAGGTCCCTCACTACATTGAAAAATACCTCGAGGCTCAGGCAAAGTTGAGCAGAATTTTCATGGAATACGAATCTGAGAAGATAAAGGAACACTTAAGAAAGTCCTACAGATCTGCTACAGTAGAAAATGGAAAAATCGAAGAGAGACTTTGGAAGATCTACACGTCACTCGGACATTAGGAACTCTTTATCTCTCCCTAATTTTCTTATAATTTCCATTTGCCTCAAGACAAGTTCTCGGGCCTTGGTTATATCTGTCTTTTCAACTACTCTTCCGTTTTCCATAACTTTTCG
This sequence comes from Archaeoglobaceae archaeon, assembly GCA_025059545.1. The sequence continues at coordinate 36,465 of JANXDJ010000001.1, read as the reverse complement.
GAGCATTGGCTCTTTGTCTTTGGGTGCAACTTCTTTGAAAAGCCTTACCTCATCCTCAAGCCTATTCCAATCTCTGTAAACTTGCTTCATACCACTTCTCTTTCCCCTTTTTGCACAGTAAACTCCTTCTCTCTCTACTATGTCCATTGCAAAGTCGATCGGCTTCGCGGCGCTTATTGAAGTCCCTACGCCAAACGCATCAGCAACATCTCTCAAGTTGAGAACATCAGAAAGCTTCAGTCCACCGCTTAGGAAGATCTTTACATCTTTCCTTCCGCGAATGTTCAGCTCCCACCTAACTTCTTCAACGATCTTCTTGAAATTACCCTTTCTCGAAGAAGGAGTATCAAGTCGAACCGCATCAACTCTGCGAACGTTCTCAATAGCCATTATCGCTTCTGTCTTTTCATCGAAGTATGTATCAATTAGAAGCGTTCTCGGCACATTCTCATCAACAACTTCATCAAACGATCTCCATGCGGACACTTGATCACCAAAGCAGATGATCAGTGCATGAGGCATGGTTCCAAGGCTTTCAAATCCAAAATATTTTTCAGCGATAAAGTTGCTGACTCCATCAACTCCACCAATGAATGCGGATCTTTCTATCATTGCAGAGATCGCCGGATGTGCTCTTCGGGTTCCAAAAGATAAGATCTTCTTATCCCCCGAAGCGAGCTTGAATTTAAAAGCTTGAGTCGCTATACCACTTGCGTGGCATATAAATCCAAGTAAAGCGGTTTCAAACCTCGCAAAATCTAAATATCTTCCAACTACTGTTAGAACAGGCTCATGTGGAAAGAAAAGAGCACCCTCAGGCATAGCATAAACTTCCACTGGAATACCCTCGAGAAGGGCTAAGACGTCATTTAAACCAGCAAAAATACCCCATTCTGAAGTTGTTACTTCCATAACAACTTTTGGATTCAAATTCCTCGCTTTTAGAACTTTTTCAGTCCAGATAAAGTATTTGTCTGTTACGTATCCGGATTTTATGTCTTCTTCCTTAGCGATTGCAAACTTCATATCGTATCACACTCACATGGCTTTTTTCCACAGCGTGAGCAATGATATGGATATTTTTTAAGGCTTTCTCTTTCAAGATCAACTTCAAATAGATTTGCCAAGCTTACAAGCCATGCAAAAACGTCTGCAATCTCTTCTCCAATATTTTCTCTCTTTCTAACAGCTTCTGCTAGTTCCCCAACTTCTTCGACGATCCAGAGCATCGTCTTCTCAACACCTCTTTCCTTATCACGATGAAGGTAGATCTCGCCGATCATTCTCTGAAATTCGCTTATTTCCATCTCACTTTCACCCCTCTTGTAGCTAGATACTCTTTTACCTGAGCAATGCTTATCTCTCTGTAGTGGAATATGCCCGCAGCCAAGCAAGCATCAGCTTTTCCGTCAACAAAACCCTCATAAAAGTGTTCAAGTTTTCCAGCACCACCAGAAGCGATGATTGGTATGCTGAGTTCCTCACTCATAGCTCTCGTGATCGGGATATCATAGCCGTCTCTTGTTCCATCTCTATCCATTGAAGTCAGCAAAATTTCACCGGCTCCGAGTTCTTCAACTTTTTTAGCCCACCAGAGCGCATCTATGCCAGTAGCCTGTCTACCCCCGTATATATAAACTTCATACCATGCTTTTCTACCATCTTCGAGTTCGAGAATGTATTTGCCCTTATTTAATTCAAAATTCCTCTTGCAATCTATTGCAACAACGATGCACTGGCTACCAAAGATCTTCGAGGATTTTTTGACAAATTCAGGATCTTTAACCGCGGAAGTATTTATAGAAACCTTATCCGCTCCAGCAGACAGGATTGCATTAATGTCTTCAATAGTTCTTATTCCACCTCCTACTGTGAATGGGATGAAAACGTTCTCAGCGGTATTCTCTACGATGTCAACCATCGTTTTTCTACCTTCTGGTGATGCGGTTATATCGAGAAAAACGAGTTCATCCGCTCCCTCAGAATCATACCTTTTAGCCAATTCAACTGGATCGCCAGCATCTCGCAAGTTCAAGAATTCAACACCCTTGACCACCATCGCCTTTCCATTTCTGTAAGTGACATCTAAGCATGGAATTATCCTTTTTGCGAGCATTATCTTCTCACCTCAAACCTTTCAAATTCTTTAATTTCTGCATTTCTGATTTCAACATCTCTAACCACTGCAAGTGGTGGTCCTTGGCGCACACTCGAAATGAACTTCTCCAAAGAATTTCCCTCTCCAACTGCATATATGTAAACTCTTCCATCTGGCAAATTTTTCACGAATCCCTTTATTCCGAGTTCTTTAGCAACTTTTGTTGTATAATATCTGAATCCAACACCTTGAACAACACCGCTAACGTAGATCTCTACCGCTCTCATCAAAAAAAGATATATCAGAAGTATAAAGTTTTAACTCAATTGCTGAATTTCTGTTTTAAAGTTTTGATTGGACTCCATTTCTCGTATATAAGTTAAATTTAAATCCTTCTTGTAGTAATGGATCTGTGGTAGAAGGATGGCTCTTAGATGTTGAATACGTCACTTTCGACGATAGCGCGGTTTTGAGGTTGTGGTGTAAAGATCATGAGCCATTTATCGCCTATGATAAAAATTTCAAACCTTACTTTTACGTATTGGACATAGATGAGGATACGATCCAGAATGCGATGATTAGAACTAAAAAAGAATTAATTTCTCCTGCTTCTTACGAAAAGACAAAAGTTAAATTCTTTGGAAGAGAAATCCCCGGTTTTATAATTTATGCAAAACACCCCCAACATGTTCCAAAGCTTAGAGACTTTCTCTCTAAATTTGGTGAAGTTAGAGAAGCGGACATACCATTTGCCTATCGTTATTTGATCGATAAGGATCTTGCATGTCTTGACGGGATAAGGATTAAGGGTAAAGAGAGTGAGGGGAAGCTAAGAAGCTATGAGATTGAAGAAGTTGAGAGAGTTAACAAGGAAATTCCCGAGCTTAATATTTTAGCCTTTGATTGTGAAATGTTATCCTCTTTCGGCATGCCAGATCCGGAAAAGGATCCGATCATAGTTATTTCGGTTAAGTGGAGTAATGAGAGAGAGGAAATACTGCATGGAAATGAAAGGACAATAATTCAGGATTTTGTGCAAATAATAAAGGAAATAGATCCAGATTTGATCGTTGGCTATAATCAGGACGCCTTTGACTGGCCTTATATAAGAAAAAGGGCTGAAAAGCTAAAGATCTCGTTGGACATTGGAAGAGACGGTTCTTTGATCAAATTCAAAGGTGGGAGACCAAAGATCGCTGGGAGGTTGAATGTAGATCTCTATGACATCGCTTTAAGAATAACGGATGTAAAGATCAAAAAGCTTGAAAACATCGCAGAATTCCTTGGAGCAAAGATCGACATTGAGGATATAGAAGCGAAGGACATAAACAGATACTGGCAAAACGATAAGGAAAAAGTACTCACTCATGCAAAGAGAGACGTTATCCACACGTATATGATTGCAAAAGAGCTTTTGCCTATGCACTATGAGCTTGCGAGACTTATAAGGCTACCTCTTGACGATATCTCGAGAATGGGTAGAGGAAAACAGGTTGATTGGCTTTTGCTAAGTGAGGCAAGGAAGTTGGGAGAAATAGCTCCAAATGCTGAAGAGGTATTATTTGAAAGCTATGAAGGAGCTCTCGTAATAGAGCCAGAAAGAGGTTTGCACGAAAATGTTGCTGAGCTAGACTTTGCAAGTATGTATCCCTCAATCATGATAGCTTACAATATTAGTCCTGATACCTTAGCTGAGGAAGGTGATTGTTACGTTGCTCCGGAAGTTAACTACAAGTTTAGAAAACAACCTGAAGGATTTTTCAGGAGAATTCTCAAAATGTTAATAGAAAAAAGGAGAGAGATAAAGACGATTATGAAGAGTATTGATGAAAAAGATCCAAGATCTAAACTGCTTGACATAAAACAGCAAACGCTTAAGATCCTTACAAACTCCTTTTATGGCTACATGGGCTGGGCTGGTGCACGATGGTATTGTAGAAAGTGTGCTGAAGCCACAACTGCATGGGGCAGGTATTTTATAAAGACTTCCGCAAAGATAGCGCAAGATCTTGAGTTTAAGGTTCTATATGGTGATACAGACAGCATATTTATCTCAAAAACTGGATTGGGATTGGAGGAACTTGAGGAAGAGGTTGAAAAGCTTATATTAGAAATATCTAAGAGACTACCAGTCCAAATTGAGCTTGATGAGCTTTTTAAAACCATATTCTTCGTTGAAAAGAAAAGATACGCTGGATTGACCGCTGAAGACAAAATATTGGTGCGTGGACTCGAAGTTAGGCGTGGAGATTGGTGTGAATTAGCTAAGAAAGCTCAAAAAGGTGTTATAGAGATAATACTGAAAGAAAAAGATCCTGAAAAGGCAATGAGTTATATTAAGGAGATCGTCGAAAGCATCCGAGCTGGGAAGATAAAGCTTGAGGACGTTGTGATCTATAAAGGACTGACGAAGAAACCATCTAAATACGAAGCGGTTCAAGCTCACGTCAAAGCGGTTAAAAAAGCTGAAGAGGTTGGTATTTTCTATCCAGTGGGTTCAAAAGTGGGCTTTGTAATCGTTAAAGGTCCTGGAAATATTGGAGATCGAGCATATCCAATTGATATGATCGAGCAATTCGACGGTGAGAATATCAGGATCAAGTTGAAAAGCGGTGAAGAGACGAAAAAGCTTGACAAAGATTACTACATTGAGCATCAGATAATTCCCGCAGTTCTAAGAATTCTCGAGAGATTTGGTTTTTCTGAAGAAAAAATTGAGAGAACATCGCAGATGAGCCTTGAATCTTTCTTTTAACTCTTAGTTGGGAATATGGTTTTTGAATAGGTTTATTAATTGTCTTTCGAGTTTTCGATGTATTTCAGATTTATAGATCATCGGGTTGGTTGTGGTAAGCTTTTTAAATACGAAAACATTAGAATTGTTGATGAGAAGTGTAATGATTGTGGATGACGAGACCGCGATGAGAGAAATTCTCAAGATCATGCTGAAGGATTACAAGGTTCTTGAAGCCTCAAACGGAAGAGAAGCTGTAGAACTCTACAAAAAAGAAAAACCCGATCTGGTTCTTATGGATATTATGATGCCGGTAATGAGTGGGATAGATGCGGTTAAAGAAATAAAGAAAATAAATCCAAATGCCAAGATTATTGCGATTACAGCGTATGCAAGCTCAAAAGGAGAAAAAGCGATAGAGGCAGGGGTTGATAGAATATTGAAGAAACCATTCACAAGAAAGGAAATATTAAAAATTATTGAAGACTTCCTTAAATAGTGTTCAAAAACTATTTAAAGAGAAGTTGAGTAGGTTATTGGATGACAGGGGATGATGCTTATATGATGAAAACTTCAGATACTACTAAGTATCTTATTTACGCTGAAATACTTACCGATGGTGTTGTTGAACGTCCCGATGTTGTTGGGGCTATATTCGGTCAAACAGAAGGGCTTCTTGGCGGAGATCTCGATCTAAGAGAACTTCAGAAAACTGGTAGGATAGGTAGAATCGAGGTTAAGATTGACAGCAAGGGAGGGAAAAGCTACGGCGAGATAAAGATCCCCTCAAGCCTTGATAAGGTTGAAACAGCGATCATCGCTGCGGCTCTTGAAACGATTGAAAGAGTTGGACCTTGTTCAGCGAAGATCAAAGTGAGCAGAATTGAAGATGTTCGCTCGAGCAAGAGAAAAAAAATAGTTGAGAGATCGATGGAAATTCTCAGGGAGTTATTTGAGGAGCCAGAAATTGAGTCAGAGAAGATAACAGAACTTGTAAGACAGGCTATAAGGGTTGATGAAGTTGTAGAATATGGTGAGGAAAAATTACCAGCTGGGCCAGCGGTGGATGAGTCAGATGCCATAATCGTTGTTGAAGGGCGTGCTGATGTGCTAAATTTACTCAGGCATGGCATAAGAAATGTTATAGCTGTCGAAGGCACGAATATACCAAAGACGATCATTGAGCTAAGCAAAAAGAAGACAGTTACAGCTTTTTTAGACGGTGATAGAGGAGGAGAGCTTATATTAAAGGAGCTTTTACAAGTTGCGGATGTGGATTTTATAGCAAGAGCACCTGAAGGTAAGGGAGTAGAGGATTTGACATTGAAGGAGATCTTAAAATCACTCAGAAACAAGATCCCGGTAGAACAAGTTCATGTGCTAAAGAAGGAACAGACAGCTCCAAAAGAGGAGAAAGTTTCATCTCACGAAAGCTTAAAATCTCATAAGGAGATGGTTGAGGGAAAATTGCTTGCGAGAATTCTCGACAAGAGCTTTAATGTTGTCAAGGAAGTCCCTGTAAGGGATCTCGTTAAAACTCTGAAGACCAACAACATAAAGGCATCTGTGATCGTCTTTGATGGAATAATAACTCAGAGGCTCATTGACATCGCTGCAAAGAAAGATATAAGTTATGTGGTAGGGGCAAAGCTTGGAAGTGTCGTAAAGCTACCAACTTCTATAAGGATCATAACTTTTGACCAGCTTTAATTTTACTTCTTATTTTTGCCCCAATACTCCATTATCTTCTCTATCACTGGCAATTTCTCACCACTGAGAAATCTGACGCAGGCACCACCAGCGATTGAAACGTGGCTCACTTTGTCACCAAGTCCGAACATGTTCACAGCGGAAGCGCTATGTCCGCCTCCAACTATGGAAAATTTTACCTTTGAAACTGCTTTAAGAACCTCATATGTGCCGATAGAAAACTTTGTGTCCTCATAAACGCCAGCGGTTCCATTAACGACTACTGTGTCGAACTCCGGTATCATTTTTGAGAATTCATTCATCGTTTCAACTCCTATGTCTTTTATAATACCTTTTCCTTTGAAATCCTCGAGCGAAACGTCTTCTCGAACACCTCCAACCTCAATACCAAAGTCAATGGGAAGGAGGATCTTATCTTTATGTTTTTCAAGTAGCTTTTTTGCATCCTCATCTTTTACATTCTCTTTGTTATCTTCGACGATTTTTCTGTTCTCTTCTCCGATTTCTTTACCCTTCAAATGCAAGAAATAGTTTGCGATAACACCTGTGAGGAAAACTCTCTCAGCAATTCCGTTTTCGAGCACGTTCTTCATGACCTTTATGGGATCTTTGATCTTCGCCCCTCCAAGAACGAAGGCAATTCTTTCTCCTTTTCGCAATCCTCTACTGAGAGCATTTATCTCTTTCTCCGCCACTCTGCCTATAAAAGTCGGTAGCACAGGAATGAAGCCAACAAGAGAAGCGTGGCTCCTGTGAAATGCAGAAAACGCATCATTTACAAAGGCATCGAAGTTATCTTTTAACCTTTTTACCATCAGAGAATTGGCATGATCTTCAGCGGTTCTATCAAGCTGTTCTTCGGAATAAAACCTAACGTTCTCAAGAAGCACGACTTCGCCAGACTTCATGTTCCTTATTCGTTCTAAAACTCTTCTGCTGAAGATCTCATCTATATAATCAACCTCTCTTCCAACAATTTTGGATAGAACCTTAGCATGTTCTTCCAAGGTTGTAAAGTCTCTCCTTCCTGGTCTGCTTTGGTGGGCTAATATAACCATTCTCTTGTCCTCAAGCTCTCTGAGCGTTGGAAGATGGCTTTCAAACCTTGTGGTATCTAAAATTGTCGAGTTAACAATTGGAGCGTTTATGTCAAGTCTTAGAAGCACGGATTTTTGTTTGCTATCTATATCGTCAAGCGTTGGAAGTTCGGTCATGAGAGTGCGTTGAAGCTTCGTTTTAAAAGGATTTTTTAATCCCACATTAACTCGACGCATGGAGATCACAGAAGTCGATGGTGTCATATGCAGCGGCATTAAGGAAGGCAAGCTTGGTTTGGGACTTGCTAAGTTTAATGGAAGCATTGCGGGTGTTTTTACTGGGAATAAGATTAAAGCTGCACCTGTAATTGTGTGCCAAGAGAATATAAGTAAGGGATACGCAAAAGGTTTAATTGTAAACAGTGGAAATGCAAATGCATTCACAGGCGAGCAGGGATTAAGTGATGCTAAGGAGATGTGCAGAATTGCTGCCGAAATTTTTGGTTGCAGAGCGGATGAAGTTGCTATTGCCTCAACCGGCGTTATTGGAAGGAAGCTTGACATAGAATGGATTAGAAAAAAAACTCCAGAGGTTTATAGAGATTTAGGAAATAGCAAGGAGCATGCGGAGAAATTTTCTAAGGCGATAAGGACGACTGATAAGTTCGTAAAAAAAGCTTTTTCAAAGGTTGCAAAGATCTCAGCGGTTGCGAAAGGAGCGGGAATGATCTCGCCAAATCTTGCGACTATGCTCTGTTTTGCGTTCACTTCTGCAAAATTTGAAAGCGGAGAACTTTATGAAATTCTACGAAAAGCTGTAAAGCCGTTGAACAGACTAACGGTAGATGGAGACACCTCTACAAACGACACAGTGCTTTTGATTGCCACTGGAAGAGAGAAAATTAGTAGAGATATTTTTGAAGAAGAGCTCGGGAAAGTCTTCTACAGCATTGCGAAACAGATTGCGAGAGATGGCGAGGGAGCAACGAAGGTTTTTGAAGTCATAGTAAATGGTGCAAAGAGTGAAAAATCCGCAGAGATTGCAGCAAAGGCAGTTGCAAATTCTCTGCTTGTGAAAACCGCAGTATTTGGTTGTGATCCGAACTGGGGCAGAATAATCGCTGCACTCGGTTATAGTGGCGCAGAAGTTGATGAAAAAATTACAGTGGCTTTTGAGAATGAAGAAAAAAGCGTTTTGCTGGTGGATCACGGGAGACTTACGGGCAGAGAAGAAGAGGCAAGAGGGATAATGAAAGGGGACTTCAGAATCTTGATAGATCTACATAAGGGAAATTGCAGTGATTACGCAATAGGATGTGATCTGAGTTATGAATATGTTAAGATAAACTCAGAATATACAACTTGATCACAGTTCGATCATGTGTGCTTCTTTAACAACATTGAGGACAAGCATCGTGTATGTTTTTTTAACGCTTTTCATTCCTAATAGTCTTTTAACAAACTCATTCAGCTTCTCTCTACTCTCAAACTTTGCAACGATCAGAATGTCGTATTCTCCAGTCACATCGTAAACCGCAGTTACACTTTTCTCCTTTGCAATCTCCTTTTCAATTTCAACGATCTGTCCACCTTCTGCGGTTATACCAATTACAGCGGTGATGTCGTAGCCAAGTGAGGAGTAGTCAAGAATCGGAATGAACTTCTTTATTATTCCCAAGTTCCTCATTTTGTTTATCCTGTTGTAAACAGTCCCTTCAGCAACTCCAACTTTTTCTGCGATCTCTTTAAGGCTCTTTCTCGCATCATTTTGAAGTTCTTTAAGAATGTTCAGATCAATCTCATCAATTTTCACCATGTTTATAATTGTGTTGTAGAATTTTTAAATCTTAGCCTAAACTTTTAATTTGAGAAGAAATGCCTCTGCTCGATGAAAGACTTGAAAAAGCCCTGAAGGCTGTTGGAATAGAGGAACTAACTGAACTCCAGAAAAAAGCTTTTGAAGTAGTGTATTCTGGCAAAAATACGCTTTTAATAGCTCCGACTGGTAGTGGTAAAACCGAAGCGGTGATGGTTCCAATCTTCCAGAAAATGCTCGAAAGAAAAAATCCCGGTATTTGTGTCCTATATATCACCCCTCTGAGGGCTTTGAATCGAGATATGCTCAGGAGGATGAAAAAAATTGCAGAAATTCTAAAAATAAACATCGACGTCCGTCATGGAGACACGAAAGAAAGCGAAAGAGTTAAGCAGAGCAGAAAACCTCCTGAAATATTGATTACTACCCCTGAGACGTTTCAGATACTTTTCTTGGGTGCTAAGCTGAGAAATGCCCTAAGAAATGTTAAATTCGTCGTTGTAGATGAAGTTCACGAACTTATCGACAGCGAGAGAGGAGTTCAACTTTTCGTAGGTATTGAAAGACTGCGAGAAATTGCTAAATTCCAACTTATTGCTCTTTCTGCCACTATAAGCAATCCTGAAAAGATTTCGGAAATCATTGGTGGGGCAGAAATTGTTTCTGGAGATCTTGAAAAGGAATATGAGATCAAAATTCTATCTTCGGATGACGAGTTGTCTCTCATAAAGGATCTGGTTGATAAGCACAACTCTACCCTAATCTTTGTAAATACGAGACAAACTGCGGAAGTTATAGGAGTTCATTTAAAAAAGCTGATAAATGCTGAAGTTCACCATGGAAGCCTTTCAAGAGAAGCGAGAATTTCTGCTGAGGAGGACTTCGCTAGGGGTAAACTAAAAGCTCTTGTTTGCACCTCTTCAATGGAACTCGGCATTGATATAGGGCATGTAGATGCGGTCATTCAATATAGTAGTCCAAGACAGGCTGTTAGGCTTATTCAAAGAATTGGGAGAAGTGGACACGGGCTTGGCAGAAAATCCATAGGCTACATAGTTGCAAATACCTTTGATGATATTCTTGAATCAATTGCAATCATAGAACGAGCTAAATCTGGGCTATTGGAAGACTTAGAAATACATGAAAACAGCTTAGATGTCCTCGCAAATCAAATATGTGCTATGGCAATCGAATATGGACGAATTGAGACAAAGAAGGCATATGATATAATTAAAAGGTGCTATTTTTACAGAAATCTTAGTTTTGAGGAATTCTGTAAAATCTGTGAGTATTTAAGCGAGATCTGGAGGATTTTCTATGATGGTAACGAGATTTCTTCACGAAGGAGAACGAGAAAGTATTTTTATGATAATATCTCAATGATAATGGACGAGAAGAGCTTTAAAGTTGTTGATATAACTTCTGGAAGAACCATAGGCACTCTCGATGAAAGCTTCATTTCCACTTTCAGCGGAGAAGTTTTTGCAATGAAGGGAGAACTTTGGAAGCTTTTGAGTGTTGAAGATGTTGTTAAGGTAGAGCCTGTAGTTGCTGAAGGCGAGGTGCCTTCTTGGGTTGGTGAAGAAATTCCAGTGCCATTTGAAGTTGCGCAATTGGTGGGGAAGCTTAGAAAGCTGATCTCTAATAATGAGATCACGTCGGAAAACTTGAAGAACTTCGTTGATGAAAGTGGCGCTAAAAAAGTTTTGGACAAAATAGAAGAGCAAAAGAAAGATTTTGAGGTCCCTACTCATACTCACGTAGTCATAGATGGTTCAGGAAGAGAGACTATAGTCAATGTTTGCTTTGGACATAAGGCAAATGAGGCTATTGGCAGAATTTTGGCATTATTGTTGTCTCTGAAGAAAGGAACGAATGTTTCAATGGAAGTTGATCCATATAGGATAAAGCTATACCCATCGAGCCCTGAGGAGGTTAAGGAGGTAATGCTTAGCGTAGATCCTGAGAGTATAGAGAGATTGGCAGAGAGGGCTATCATAGACACGAGGCTTATGCAGTGGAAGATCGTCAAGGCTGGGAGAAAGTTCGGGCTTCTTGAAAGGGATGAAGATCTGAATAGGGTAAATTTGAGAACCTTGGTCGTTAAGTTAAGAGATACTCCTGTTTACAGAGAAGCCCTGAGGGAGATCTTCTTAGAGAAATTGGATTTGGAAAAAGCCAGAATTTTCTTTGAGAAATTTGGAAAGGAAATAACTTTCAGCGTTTATGATAAATTTACTCCAATAAGTGTTGAAAGTAGAGACAAGGTTCCAGACATTCTGATCACGAAACCAAGCGAAGCGATTTTGAGAGCATTTATGGAAAGGCTGAAAGGGGAGGTTTGCAAAGTTATATGCGTAAACTGCGGTGCTAAGTATAGTGAGATTGCAAGAAATCTGACTCTGAAGTGTTTGAAGTGTGGAAGCAGTATGATAGCAGTTTTGAGCGAAAGAAAGAACTATGAACCGAATAAGGAAGAGCTTTTCAACATTGCAAACCTCGTTATGAGCTACGGAATGAGAGGAGTTTATGCGATGCTCACTTATGGAGTTGGCTTTGAGACAGCAAAAAGGGTGCTTTCGGGTTATTATGCAAGTGAAGAGGATTTTTTTAAGGCTTTACTGGAAGCGGAAAGAAAATATGTGAGAACGAGAAAATTTTGGGATTAGAGACCAAGTTCTTTTCGGAGATCTTCAACTTCTTTTTCAAGTTTATCCATCTCTACAAGTGGAAAATCCTTCTCTTTTACATTTGCAAGCTTCCAGAAAAGTCTCGCAATTATAGGCATTGTTTTTCCAGCATATCCCGGAGCATAGGGAAGGAGCTTTGAAGCAAGATCTCCGAGTTTTTCACACTGTTCTTTGCTAAGCTCGTCTATTTTAAGACTCGCTTCTCCAATAAGGGAAATGGCAGAACCCACTATCCTCTCCCTCATAGCATAAAATCTTGCGGATTCGCTTGTAATTCTATGAACACCCATTTAGACCACCAATCTTATTTTTGTGTTGATGGTATAAATATCTTTTTGAGAACTTTTCTTAATTCTTTGAAATCTGCTGTCAATTAATTTCGACTAAGAAAATTTTATACTTCTATTTTCTTGTATTGTTAATACCAGAAAAATTTAAGTTTTTGAAAGCAAAGTTATTGTATGTTTGAACTTGATCCTTCAACTTGCAAAGAATTGCTCGAAAAATCGAGTAATGGGATAGTGATCATAGATAAAGATTTTAAGATCCAGTATGTAAATGATGTATTTTGTAAGTTTTGCAATTATGGGAAGGAAGAGCTTCTTAACAGCAACGCCCTAAATTTAATCTATGAAGAAGACATTGAGAAGGTTAAGGAAATCATAGAGAGAGTTTTTAATGGACAGTGGTTATTTGAAGAGTTTAGATACAAGACGAAGCTTGGTGAAGTAAGATGGGCTTCTGGTCTTCTCCGACCAATGGAGAAAGATGGTAAAATTTATGCAGTAGGAAACTACGTCGATATAACTGGGATAAAAGATCTTCGTCGAGAGCTCGAGGAAAGCGAAGCCTTCTATAAGGGGCTAATAGAGGGCTCTGAAGCTCCGATGTATATAGTTCAGGACGGTAGGTTTGTTTTTCTCAACAAGAAATGCGAAGAACTCGTAGGATATACTCGAGAGGAGCTTCTTAACATGAATCCATTCGATTTGGTCCATCCAGAAGATCGGGAAATGGTCTTCAGAAGGTATTTCGAAAGGGAGCAGGGTTTAAGGGATGTTGAAAGCTACAGTTTTAGGATCGTTGGAAAATACAGGACTGGATGGTTCACAATGGTTACAAGAAGGATAATTTATAAGGGAGAACCAGCAGTTTATGTTACTGGTTTTGAGTCTACGGAAATTTTTTCACTCTACGAGGAACTAAAGAGAACGAATGAACTCTTGAAAAGCGCAGTCAACAAGCTTAAGGAAAATATAGATGCAATGGCAAATCTCGTTGATAAGATAAGGAATCCTTTGTCAGGATTGCTTGGATATTCGGAGTTATTTGGAAATGAGAAAATTAGGGGAAAAATATTAGATCAGGTTAGGCGAATAGACGAAATAGTCTCTAAAATAGATCAAGAGTGGATAAAGTCCGAGGAAACTATCTCCAAATTAAGAGAATTGGAAAAGCAGCTCGAAGTTTTTAATAGTGCTGAAAAATAACTCCACGGTATAGGTTTATAAACATCAACACCTGAAGGTTCGTGGTAAATTCAGCGGGGGTTGCCGAGTGGAAAAGGCGCAGGGCTTAAGACCCTGTCCCGTAGGGGTCCGCGGGTTCGAATCCCGCCCCCCGCATGTTATCAGATCTCCTTTACGACAATGTTAAGAATAAGACTCTGTATTTTTCCATCTATTGCGTCTTTTATCCTATTTTCAGCTTCGGTTCCAGTAAAATCTTTCATTTTCTCTTCTTCAGAAGGCATAGACATTTTGATGTCTTTGAACAATAGAAAGAACATTTTATAGCTTCCAGGCTCATCTATGGAGAAGTTATATAAGATTTCCCACTGTGTTTCCCATTTATCTGTTATCGGCTTGTGTTCGAGCTGAACATTTATTCTATCTAAGAAGAGAATCTTCCTAATGGTTGTTTTGTTGTCTTCGAAAGTTGCATTTACAAGCCAGATCTCGATCGTGTAATTCACGGTTTTTTGTTCATGGTTCACGAGTCCAATTATCAAAGAAGCTTGTTGCTTAGCAAAAATACTTGTTGGATAATCTACCGCTTTGCCTTTTGGTCCTAAGAGATAGAACTCCGTAAAGCTTTCTGCTTGTTTTGGATTCATTATGATATAGATTAAAACGGAAATAGATATGATAAGAGCGGTTAATAATATTATCGTTATAATTTTATCCAACTTATTCATTTTATTAAGTTCTACTTTTATCTTAGGTCTAAAAGGTTCAAGACTTTTTCTCCTTCTTAGAATAGCCATTAAGGCAAATATAATATTAAAAGCTGAAATGCTAAGGAGAATTGGTGAGAGTTTTATGCCAAAAGGAGTGTAGTTTAAAATAAGTCCGATAATTGGGACTACTGCGATGCTGAGCGCAAAAGAAAGTGCGAATCTTTCAACGTTTTCAAGATCCTTTTCTGGAAACAAGAAAGAAATGAGAGAGTATCCGGGTAGAAATAGGATAAATATTAGTCCAATTGCAACTCTTATCGGGCTTTCTGGAAGGGCATAGATAAAGAAGATGATCAAGAGCGATAGAACGATGACTGCTATTAAATCCCAATCCTTCATTTTAGCACCTCCATAGCCTTTTTTATCACTATAAAGGAGAAAGCCAAGAGCATTATATAAATAATTGAGTTAAGCGTCTTTTTTACTTCTTTTGGTATATAGTAGCTTCCGACTTCGTAAATTATCAGCGTTCCAATTAGTAAGAGTGTTATGAATATCTCAACCGAAGTTGTTGCTAAACAGCAGATCACAGCCCATATGGTTAGCGAGAGAATTAAAGTCTCTTTTACATCCATCTGTCAACTCCTCCAATTTTTTTCGCTTCTATCTCTATAATGTCGCTTACTTTGAAACTTTCTACCATGATCAGTTCTCCAGTTTCCTTAGCAACTGAAAGAAGCAGTGAACTGCATATTGGACAGGCTATAAGCTTGCAGTCTTCACTACAAAATTTTACTGCAACGTCCTCGACAAGGATCTTGATGACTTCTCCATCAAGGAATTTTGCGGATTTTGCAAGCTTTTTTGCCCTTAGAACTGAGGAAACCGCTTCAAAAGAAGTCTCTTCAAGTTCCTTTAAGATCTCACTACCCGGAACTTTTAGAACTATTCCCGCTTCTTTTTCACGTCCTGACAAGAAAATGGTCTCAGAGTCAATTCTTGCGAGATCTATTTCAAAGTCTTCCTTTAGTGCCAAAAAAACTCCTCCTTCTGCAAGGTTTTTGTATGGGGGGATATATACTGCTTTCTTAGCATCGAACATTCTTGCTAAGTTCTTGAAAGTTTCATGATAGGGCAAAAAAAGATTTGCCAAGCTCTCTTCCTTAGAGAATGAGAAAAGAACCGCTCCAATGAAAATTCCACAAATACCTACATTTATCATGCTCTCATTTGCACTCATAGCTCCATAAAATGCTATGAAAGCTCCCAAGATCATGAGAATTATGCCGATGGTTTTCTTTGCATTCACAAAGACCGCAAAGTTTTAATGTATTTAAAATCTCTCCCTTTGTGGTAAGACTGCTAATATTTGCATTACTCACATTTGCGATTATTAATGAAGCTTGTGCTTTGCATTATCCTTATTCTGAAGCTAAAAAAAGCGATCAATGGATACATGACTTCTTTTCAATTTTTCTGGATGAGTTTGAGAAGAACATAATGAATGCTAGCAAAGGGGAAAACTGCTCATCACCTATATCAAAGCTTGAAATTGTTAAAACAGAGATCGAGTTCTACAGAACGAAAGGGGTTGAAAGCAACGCATCCATGGTAGTGGAACCATTTTTAGCCTTCTCGAGGTCTCTTCGGGATCTTTGTGAAGCCCAGAAGATGATAAAAGTGGAAAGACTTTCTGCAGTTACCAAGATGAGGATAAGCGTAGCTGAGATGAAAGCTTCACTCGATGAGATCGATCGGATTTTTTTGTATAACGAGACGTCCCAAATCTTTTTTAATACTTCAAAGGTTAGAGAGGCTTTGAAAGAGCTGGAAAAAATCCTCGATTTCTATGAATTCCAGCTTAAGGGAGAAGAAGATATTGAGGGAATATACGTCTTTGTGTCGAAAAATGAACCAATTCTCTTTGAGAAGATCAGAATTTGGATCTATGCAAGAAATGTCACCCCTCTCGTGCTATATATCGATGAAAAAATATTTCCAGCGAAAGAAATGAGTTATAGCTTCAACACGCTCGGCGAACACGTGATCTATGCTGAAGGTATTAAGGGCTACAAAATAGTAAAATCGAATGTAGTCAAGGTGATCGTTAAAAAAATACCGGTTTACATCGTTTTAAAGGCAAATTCACCCTTTGTGGGGAATAAGGCAGAGGTTAGAGGTTTTATCAGTGATTATTATGGCTACGCAATGAGTGTCCCTTTGAAAGTAGAGATAGAGGATAAAGTCTCCTTTATCAGATCCGAGAAAGGATCCTTTTCTTTTAACTTTAGTAGAGATTATGAATGTTCTGTTAACGTTTCAGTTACTTATAGCGGGAATGAAACTCATGAAAGGGCATTTGAAAAAATCACTGTGTATTTCTCACGATATCCCGTTTGGATAAAACTGAAAGTGGATCGTGATAGAGTTTTTGCTGGAGAATCGGTGAAATTCACAGTAATGGCGAGCGATGAGTTACCTCTCGAGATCTATGTGAACAACAACAAAAAGATCGATTTATTCGGTAAAAATTTCAGCTTTTCATTAAAGCTTGATCCCGGCACATACAAGGTTTATGCATACTTTGAAGGCGACAAGCTCAGAAAGTCTGCAAAGTCGAATGAAGTGCTTATAATCGTCGAGAACCTTAACTTCTATCTTCTATTCATTCCCCTCTTTGCGGTAATTCTGATCGTATTTTTTGGAAGGTTTTGGAGATCTAAAAAATCAGAAAAAATGGAAAAAACCAAAATTGTCGAGGAAAAGGCTGAAGTTAAGAAAGAGAAAGAAGAGAAAAGGGAAATCATAGTTGATAGAGACATAAGCAAAACCTATTCAACCTTATTCTCGCTTATAACCGCAAAATATGGTCTTCCGCTTAGCCTAACCCCAAGAGAGCTGTTTAAAAGACTTGAGAATCAAAATTTTGCTGAGAAGCTTTTGGAAATCACCAAGATTCATGAAAAGTTTACATACGCTTCTATAAGCTTGACTAAGGAAGAGTTCGAAAAGTTCTTTATGCTTACCGAGGAACTGATTAGGGAAATATGAATCCGGTAATCTATGCTTTCGTAATTCTTTTTGGAGTCTTTTTCCTCATTTTTCCATTAGCTGTGCCTATTATAAAGAGTTCTGCAGATCTCAGCATCTTCAATACAAATTGGAATGGTTTTTCAGGTTTTGCAAGACTCGTTTCTGAAAAAAGAGATGTTTTGCCGATACTTTATCCTTATAATAATGCAAAAGTCTCTGAACTAAGGGGAGTATTGATCTTAGTAAATCCCACTATAGATTTTTCTTCAAGCGAAGCGGAAGAAGTCAAAAAGTTCCTTGAAAAAGGTGGAACGCTTTTCATTGCAAATGACTTTGGAACTGCTAACAGTTTACTTGAAAAGATTGGATTAAAAGCGAGGTTTTCAAAGGATCTGCTTAAGGACATTTTTTACGATAAGAATGAGAACTTCACCCTTGTTGTTAGAATAGAAGGAGAACTTTCAAATGGTGTTGAAAGTTTGAGATTGAATTGTCCTTCCGCAATACTTGGATCAGAGGGAGAAGTGATGACGAGTAAAGCTTCTGTTGTTAGAGATATGAGATCTTATCCGATTTTTGCTGAGCTTAAATATGGAAACGGAAGAGTGATTCTTTTTTCCGATCCAAGTGCTTTGATGAATGAAATGCTTGATGAAAACAAGCAATTTGCTTTGAATTTGATTGAAGATCTTGGAACTGGAACATTTTACTTTGATGAAGCACATCGAGTGGATTTAAATCCTTATTCAACTGCAACTGTTTACGTTCACAGAGAACTTGATAAAAATTCTGCATTTGTTTTAATATTGGCGTTTGCAACATTTGCGATTTTTGTAGAAAGTGGGGTTTTAGGGAGAATTCTGTCATTTATAGCAAATCTTTCGAGATTGATTTTTAAGAAGAGAGAGGAACTTTTTAAAGAGCTTCCAGAGTGGGTGGATATTGAAAAGCTAAAAAAGATGCTGGAAAGAATGGGTGTTGAATATGGAGGAATTGAAGAAGGAAATAAGTAAGGCGGTAGTTGGCTATGAGGAAGTTGTGGAACTTTTAGCGGTAGCTTTGCTTTCAAGAGGACATGTTATCATCGAAGGAGTTCCGGGAATTGCTAAGACAACAATAGCAAAGGCTTTTGCAAAATCTTTAGGCTTGCAATTTTCACGCATTCAGTTAACTCCAGATCTTATGCCTGCAGACATAACTGGAAGCTTTTACTTTGATTTAAAAACTTCTGAGTTCAAATTCCGAAAAGGACCGATATTTGCAAATATAGTTCTTGCTGACGAGATAAATAGAGCTATGCCTAAAACTCAGTCCGCAATGCTCGAAGCAATGCAAGAAAGGCAAGTTACGGTTGAAGGAATGAGCTATAAGCTTCCAGAGCCATTCATGGTAATTGCTACGATGAATCCAGTTGAGAGTGAGAGTGTTTACAAGCTTCCAGAAGCCCAACTCGATAGATTCATGATGAAGATAAGACTCGAATACTTAGGTAAAGAAAAGGAGCTCGAGTTTTTGAGGAGAAAAGCTTCAGAAGACTTTGAAGAGGTTGCAACAGTAAATATGAATCTTAGATTCGATACTTCGAGCATTAGAGTGTCTGAAAAGTTAGTGGAGTATGTTTATAGAATATGCTCTCAAACAAGATTTGACAATAGAGTTTTACTTGGTGCCAGTCCAAGAGCTATGGAGCATCTTTTGAAAGCTTCGCAATCTCTTGCTTTTCTGCGTGGAAGAGATTACGTGCTTCCAGATGATGTAAAATATCTGGCAAAGTCTATCTTGCCACACAGGATAATTCTTAAGGCGGAATACGAAATCGACGGCTTAAAGGCTGAAAATGTTGTTTTAGAGATAATTGAAAAATTAGAGGTTCCGAAATGAGAAATATTCAGCTAATCTCTCTCGCAATTTTTCTTCTCTCTATTCAGGCTTATCTATTAGCAAATATATTCCCAGCTATTTTAGCCTTTTTAATTTCGGTTTATATCCTCTATATAGCTCTTGAATTTGATCCAAAGCTTGAAATTAGACGAGAAATTGGAAAAGTTCTTTATGAGGGCAAAAAATCTATTTCAAGGCTAAAAGTAAAAAATTTGGGAGATAAGGAGTATAGAGCAAAGTTTTTTGAGACTCTACCTCCTGATTTTGAGGCTGAAAAACTCGAGTTTGATATTGGAAAATCCGAAGAAAAGGAGATTGAATATTGGATAATACCGGTAAGGGGGATTTACAAGCTGAGAGGTAATATTGAAGTCGAAGATACGAGAGGAATTTTTAGGAGTAACCTTAGAGTCAACGAATCCGAGATAGAAGTTTTACCATCGGTTGATAAGCTGAAGGAAGAGGCAAGAATTAATGCAAGACTTAAACATGCATCAAAATCTTTTTTTGGCTCTCCAGTCGATTTTAAATCTCTTAGAGAATTTCAAGAGGGAGATGATGCAAGGAGAATTGATTGGAAAGCAAGTGCAAGACTTGGAGAGCTAATTTTAAGAGAATTTCTTATGGAATGGGAGGGAGATATTTACATAGTTCTCGACGTGAGCAAAGAAATGAGGAAAGGAAAGATCGATTATGCATTGAGACTCATTTACCAGCTTCTGAATTCGCTTAGAGGGAAAAGAGTGGGCTTAGTAATTTACGATGAGCTTGGGATCAGAAAAATTGTGAAAGCGACAGAAGAGGAGAGCAAACTCTTAAAAGAGCTGAAAATATCTCCAATCAAAGGTGAGCAGAGTTTGAAAATTCCTGAAATGAGATTATCCAGCGTTTTGAGGGTTTTTTTCAGGAAAACGCAATTCTTGCCCCTTAGCCTAATTAAGGAGATACCTAAAAAATCATTTTTGATCTTCATTTCCGATCTATCGAACCCTGACGAAGTTGTTAAAGCTTTGATTGAGATAAAAAAAGAATGCAGGGTAGTTTTGATCTCACCAAACCCTGTTCTTTTCTACAGGGGAAGAATTACAAAGGACACAATTTTGGAGCTTTACGAAGCTTATTTAAGAAGAGAGAAACTTTTGAAACAGATCAACAAAATTGTTCCAACAATAGACGTGGGTCCAAATGAGCTAATTCCTGAAATAGGAGGTTCGCTTAGATGATCTCTTCTATAGCTTCTATCATCTTGGCAGTCGCATTGGGCATCAAGCTTCCACTCATTGCTCCAGTTATTTATCTGCTTAGATTCTGGAGAAGAGACATTTTCTTAGTGGGATTTTTATTTTACTCGTTAGCTCTATGTTACGAATTTACCGTCGTGGACATTTATTCCATTCAGCTCTATGCCCTATCACTGCTCATCGCAACCTTTCTTCTACTTGAAGAGGGGATAAATGTAAGGAGAAAGAACTTCACCGATTATTTTCTGGCTACATCTATGATTTCAGGTTTTATTTTAATAGAAATTTTGTTCCCTCTTTTAATCGTTTCCTCTCTCTACATGTTCTACTATGACAAGCCAAAGAAGGGCATTTTAGCTTTGGGTTTCATAGCTTTTCTTAGCTTAATTTTTATCTTTTTCAGACAGGAATTGAGCTACATTGGAAGCTCTGCAACTCAAGCAATTCTGATCTCCGCTTTAACCGCCATTGCATGTCTCTTCTGGTTAAGAAGAATTTAAGAGTTTGCTTCAGGTGGATAAATTTTATTAATTCCAAAAACTAAAGGCAAAACATGTTGGGTATAAATCCTACCTTAATTGTTAGGGAAAAACCATACACAAAAGAGGAGCTAATGGAAGCGTTGAGACTTGCAATTTCTGCTGAGCTCGATGCGATCAATCTTTACGAACAAATGGCAAAGTTTAGCTTGGATGAAAACTGCAAGAAAATGTTTTTAGATGTTGCAAGGGAGGAAAAGGCTCATGTCGGAGAATTCACAGCTCTTCTTCTGAGTTTAGACGCTGAGCAGGTTAATGAATTGAAGGAAGGTTTCAAAGAAGTCGAAGAGAAGACTGGTATAAAGACTGCGCTCGATGGTGGCGATGCAAGCTATTTTTCTGCTCTGAACAGTGCGTTCATGGATGGAGTTACAAGATCTCGAAAGCTCGCGAATTTTCTACCAAAAACCAAAGTTCTTGGACAGTCATACAGAGTTGACCTGATTGGAGGAGATGGAGATATAAAGGTTGTAAAACAAGATTTTAAAGCAATTCCGCTGATCACTCAGAGATTTCTTGTTGGGCTTAGGGAGCTGAGCGATAGTAGCTTTGATCCGGCAATTGCTGTAAAAGCTGGAGAAATGCTTGTTCAGGCAGAGGAAAGAAATATAATATGTGGTTTCCTGACCGGGAAGAAAATGAAGCTTGGTAAATGGGAAACAAGCGATGAATGCATCGAAGAACTGCTGAAGGCTATGAGAGAGATAGCAAAAGCCTCAGCAGGACCTTTTGCAATGATTTTAAGTCCCGAAAGATTCTCAAAACTGCTAAAGGTTCACGAAAAAGGAGGAAAGATGGTCATAGAAATTCTCAGGGAGGTATTTAGTGGAGGAATAATCGTCACACCTGCGGTCGAAGAGAGAGTAATCGTTTTCGCAAACTCTCCAAGCGTTTTGGACATCGTTGTTGGACATGAGCTTGAATTGAAAGAACTTGGACCTGAAGGGGACAACATAGTCTTTTTAGCAATGGAAGCCCTCGATTTGAGACTTAAGAATCCAAAAGCAGTCGTAGTGCTTGAGTGATGGATCGAATAAACTTTGACGCTGAATTCATTTCCATTATTTTAAACGGAGAGAAGAAGACGACAATAAGGAGGGGCATAAGGAGATATCCACTCGGAAAAGTTGTGGAGTTAACGGTAAATAATGAACCAGTAGCATTGGCAAAGGTTAAGAAAGTAGTTGTGAAAAGAATTTCCGAGATAAATGATGAAGATGCGAGAATAGATGGCTTTAAAAGTAAAGATGAGTTGCTCAGTGCACTGAAGAAAATTTATGGAGATCTAAGTGATTCAGAATTCGTAACAATAGTTCACTTCGAGGTTCTCAAGTCTTAGGAAGATTTTGAATTATTTTTTCGAACTCTTTTTGAAGTTTGGATTTTCTATAACCATGATCTATAAAGTCCCATGGCAATTCTCGCTCTCTCTCTATCGCATTTAGAAATCTCATAGAGGAACGATAACTTTTACCTTCCAAGATACTCGAAACATTCTCATCCCCTCGTGCCAGAATTGTTTGAAGAACGAACTCCTTCAAATTAGGCTTAGAAAATTTTATTCCATTTTTTGCACATTCTCTACTTAGAATTTTGATTTTTTTTCTCAGCTCAGCGATTCCACCTTCTCCACCGAATTTCAGCCACTGTAGGGGGGTGTGCGGCTTTGGAACGAGTGGGTTAACAGATATTTCGACATTTGGAATGAACTTTTTTAACTCTTTAGCTTGATCAACAATTCTTTGAACGTCCTCAATATTCTCTCCGGGAATTCCGATCATGTAATAAAGCTTTAAATTGTCAAATTTTCCAGCAGAGAGCTCCACTGCTCTTTTAACATCTTCAAAGCTGATTTCTTTTTTTAGAAATTCTGAAAGTTCTTGAGAAGCTGTTTCTGGTGCAAGAGTTATGCTCTTGAGATTTCCAGCTTTTAGAAGTTCAACAACCTCCTCATCTAGACTATCCGCTCTAAGAGAACTTGGAGACACATCAAAACTTTTTTCGATGAATATTTGCAAAATATCTTTGAAATTCTTGTGGTCTGTTGGCGAGGGGGCAATTAAAGCCACTTTTTTAACGTCTTTAACCTCGGGTAAATCCTCGAGTTTTCTCCATCTTGGCGGAGCATAAATCTGTCTTACAAGGCAGAAAGTGCATTTTCTAACGCACCCCCTTCCAATTTCGATGAGAAAGCATCTTCCATATGCTCCTTCTGTTATTATCTCCTTCTCAGTATGTTTTCCAAGCTTTGAATAAACTCTTTTCACCCTCTCTTCTTTTCCAGTGTAAATACCTTCGATTCCAGAAAGTTCTTCTGGACTTTTCACGCTTATGATCTCCTCCACTCTTCCCTCGACTTCACCGATGAAGAATGCGTCAAAGAAATTAAGCAAGGGTTTTGGATTCTCCATAACGCAGGGACCACCAGCGATCTTTATACCTTTAAAATTGCTTTTTTTTAGTATTTCGACTGCGTTAAAATAATCATTTTCGTATTGTAGGCTGAATAAGGCGAAATCGAATTCTGATAATGGTGTTTGGGATTCGAAACTTCTTAATCCATCGAAAACATCTGTGTAAAATCGTTCGCAGATCGCAAAATCGTTTATCTCAGCATAAATCTGCTGTAAACCTATATTTGAAACTCCACCAACATAGCGATTCGGATAAACCAGTGCAACTTTCTTTAATCCTTTTTGATATTTTCGCTGGAAGGGGTTGAATTCCATGCTCCTATTGAATAAGCCAAAAAGATTTTAACTTTTCCCGCATTTCTAATCTCATGAATATCATCGAGGCTGCGGACAATCTTTACCTCGTTGATCTTCCTCAAAACTTAGAGGGATTTAGGAAGTTCATAAGCTGCTGGGTAATCAAGAATGGCTCAACTGCAGCGCTCGTTGATGTCGGTCCAAAAGTCACGATCCCAAAGCTTCTCGAAGCTTTGAATTATCTCGGAATAAAAAAGGTTGAATACATTCTACTAACTCATATTCATCTCGACCACTCAGGAGGAATTGCTGAGATCCTTGAAAAGTTCCCAGAAGCGAAGGTTGTTGCCCATAAAAGTGCCAAAAAGCATCTTATTAATCCTGAAAAGTTATGGAAAGCATCCTTGGATACCATTGGAAATATTGCAGAAGTTTACGGTGAACCTAAGGGGATTAGTGAGTTAAACATATATGATGGAAAGATAGAATTTGCAGGAAAGAAAATCGAGATAATAGAAACACCCGGACATGCTTCGCATCATCAGAGTTATCTTTTTGGTGAATTTCTATTCATAGGTGAATCTGCAGGTGTTCACGTTCCATTGAAAAATGACTATTATCTGCGCCCAGCAACGCCGCCAAAGTTTTACTATGAACCAGCTATGAATACCCTCGAGAATCTTTTAAAGTTCGGAAGCAAGCGTGTCTGCTTTGCCCACTTCGGTTTCAAAAGGGATAGCATCGAGATCATTGAGAGAGCTATGAAACAGCTCAGACTGTGGGTTTCAACTGTTTATGATCTCGCATGCAGGAGGGATATAAGAGATGAGAAAGAGCTTAACAGAATTGCAAAAGAAGAATTACTTGAAAAAGACATCAAATTTTCAAATTACAAACTTCTCGATGACGATATCAAGAAAAGGGAAGACTTCTTTATCGCAAATTCGCTAAAAGGTATTCAGGAATACGTTTACGAAACATACTGTCTTTGAGGTGCGGAATTGGAAGCTAAAGACTGGGCGAGAATAATAGTTGAGATTAGGAAGAATTTGATTAGAATTTTTATCTTGTTAGTTGTGGTTGTTATACTCTCTTTTCCCTTCACACCAGTAATCGTTGACTTCGTTATAGAAGAGATGTATCCAAAGCCAATACTTAGCCAAGAAGAAATCCAGAGAATTTCTGAAGAACTGCAAAAATACTCTGAGAGGCTAAGTCACTCAAACAACACAAGTTCCGCATTAGAAGAGATTAAGAAAATTTCGAAGTTAATTTCACCTTACTTAGGTCCAATAGTGCTTACACCAGTCGAAGTCTTAGTCTTGAGTGTGAAGATCTCGATAGCGCTGGGTATCGCTTCTGTCATCCCCTATATAATTTTCTTGGCGAGCAGAACTCTTAAATCAAGGGGACTTCTTAAGAGCTCAACCGGATATTACGCAATCTCTTCACTAATCCTTTTTATCTTAGGAGTTCTTTATGGTTTTTTTATAATGAAAATCGTAATACAGTTTCTCCACAATATTACAATCTCTCAAGGAGTAATCCCACTTTACAGCTTGGCTGAATTTGTGAACTTCGTTCTATTCATGATCGTCATTTTCGGCTTCTTTTTCCAGATACCTGTGGTTATGGTCTTTTTAGTTAGAAATGGTGTAGTGCAATACCGCACCATCAGCTATTACCGCAGGCATAGCTATGTTCTATTCTTCATCCTATCCGCAATTGCTACACCTACAGTGGACATATTTACCCAGACCATGCTCGCATTGCCGATGATCTTTCTCTTTGAAGTTGGATTGATATTTTCAAAAATATTCAGTCCTGCTCAGTCTTAACAGATTCAACTATTTTCTTTCCTGCAACAACCTCGTCTATGCTGTGCACAACTCCCCCAAGATCTTCTATAACCTTTCTGATTTCTTCGTATTCCATGTTTGTGCCCACAATCGTTATCTTTACTGATTCAGTTTCTTGATCGATTTCAGAAAGAGTTATATTAACTCCTTCGACGTTTTCGATCTGGCTAAGTCTCGTTGCAAAGAAGACATTTGACGGCTCATGAGATTTGAGAACATCGAGGACGAGCCTTCTTATTCCTCCCATACACCAAAACTTTATTACCTTTAGTATATCAAAGTTTTCGTATGTTCGATCTGCACACTCATTCGATCTTCAGCGATGGCGATCTATTGCCGAGCGAGATGATTAGAAGAATTGCCTCGGCGGGAAACGAAGGTTTTGCAATTACAGATCATGTGGACTTTTCCAATATGTCCTTCGTTCTTTCAAATTTGTTGAAACTTAGGGACAAGGTTTACGAAATTGAATTTCTCGTTGGTGTTGAAATCACACATGTGCCTCCTGAGCTTATTGGTAAAGCTGTCGAGTTTGCTTGGAAAGAGGGGGCAGAAATCGTTGTAGTTCATGGAGAAACAATTGCAGAGCCAGTTGCTGAGGGAACAAATGCAAGTGCCTTAGATGAGGAAATAAACATTTTAGCTCATCCTGGACTTATCAACGAAGAGGAAGCAGAAAAGGCTAAGGAGAACGGAGTATATCTCGAGATTTCAGCAAGAAAGGGACATAGCTTAGCTAATGGACATGTTGCGAAAATAGCTGAGAAGTTCTCATGCAATCTCGTCGTGAACACAGATATGCATTCGCCGGGTGATATAATAAATGATTCAATCGCTAAGAAGATTCTTGCGGGAGCGGGTATTAGGGAATTTCAGAGCGTTTTGAAAAACAACGAGAAGCTTTTCAGAAAGCTCAAGAAGTAGTTTTTTCTATCAAAACCAAGAAAGTTGCAGTTATGACAAGTATTCCACCCAATATTTGAAGATCGCTCAGAATTTCTCCAAAGTAAAGAAATCCGATTAGAATAGCAAATACAGGTTCTATCAGAGCTATTATCGGAGCTTTTTGGAGCTTCACACGCTTCACACCGTATATGAATAGTGTGAATGGAATTGCGGTCGGAATCAGTCCCAGCCCGAGAGCCCAGGGAATAGAAAATTCGGAAAAGTTGAGCAAAGAATAAGGTAAAAGTATCAGAGCGCCGAAGAATACGTTAAAAAATGTTATATGGAATGATGAGTGATGTTTAGCCTTTTTTGTAAGCGCAAAAACTATTGAATAGCTTATTCCTGAGATTATTCCGGAAATCAAGCCGAAGTTAAGTTCTGCATACGGGAAAAGCATAAAGTATAGTCCAAATAATCCAATTGGGAGTGAAATTAGGGTTTTTCTCTCTATATTTTCGCCACGAAGAATTGCGATCATCAGAACGTATATTGGAGCTGTGTAGAGCAGTAGAGCAGCAGTTCCAGCCTCGATCTGCTGGATAGCGTTTACATAGGAAACGATCGTGAGCAGATTGAAAACTGCTAAGGCAAGATGGAGTTTAGTTATTCTAAGATCATTTTTTGTGAGTAGTAAAAAAGGTAGAAGGAATATTGTTGCAAATGAAAGGCGAAGAAAGGCGACAAAAAGTGGATCGCTACCCGTGTTACGAACGAAGATCGAAATGGTTCCCATTAAAATGGCAGAAAAAAGGATTGCGAACTCTCCTCGCATTAAGTATCTGGGAGAGTTCCCCTTAAATACTCTTCATAAGCTTTCAGATCGAAATAACCGTGACCGCTAAGATTGAAAACTATTACCTTCTCCTCTCCAGTCTTCTTTGCTTCAAGAGCTTTGTCTATTGCAACTTTCACTGCATGAGCACTTTCTGGAGCCGGAATAAGCCCTTCGACTCTTGCAAAAAGCACTCCAGCATCGAAGACTTCAAGCTGTCCAACTGCAACTGGTTTTATCATTCCATTTTTCACGAGGACGCAGATCGAAGGAGCCATGCCGTGGTAGCGAAGACCACCTGCGTGGATCGGAGGAGGAATGAAGTCATGCCCGAGAGTATACATCATTAAAAGTGGTGTCAAGCCAGCTGTATCGCCGAAGTCGTATCTGTATTCTCCAGCAGTAAGCGATGGGCAAGCTCGTGGTTCTACAGCAATCAGCTCGATGTTCTCTTTGACTGAATCCCTCACAAATGGATAGCAGAAGCCTGCAAAGTTGCTTCCACCACCAACGCAACCGATCAGGTAGTCAGGCTTTAAGTCAAGCAATTCGAGCTGTTTCTTAACTTCTAACCCGATGATCGTCTGATGAAGTAGGACATGGTTTAGAACGCTTCCAAGGCTGTATTTTGCGTTTCCACTCTTCACAGCAGTCTCAACAGCTTCGCTTATTGCAATCCCCAAGCTTCCTGGACAATCTGGATCATTTTCGAGGATCTTTCTCCCGCTCTCTGTAAGTTTGCTTGGAGATGGAATCACTTCAGCCTTCCAAGTTTCCATTAAAATTCTACGATATGGCTTCTGCTCGTAGCTTGCTTTTACCATGTAAACTCTACACTTCAAGCCAAAGAGATTTGTTGCAAAGGCTAAAGCGGATCCCCATTGTCCCGCTCCAGTTTCGGTTGTTAACATTTCTATGCCCTCTTTCATGTTGTAGTAAGCCTGAGCTATGGCTGTGTTTGGCTTATGACTTCCCGGTGGGCTAACACCTTCATACTTATAGAATATTTTTGCAGGTGTTTTTAGAGCTTTTTCCAGTCTTTTCGCTCTGATCAAAGGTGTAGGACGGTAAATTCTGTATATTTCGAGAATTTCTTCAGGAATTTTGATCCATCTCTCTTCGCTCATCTCCTGCTTTATGAGAGATTTTGGAAAAACGGGCTCAAGTTCATGTGGCTTTATTGGTTCCTTTGTGGCTGGATTCAGTGGTGGCGGAATCTTTTCAGGGAGATCTGGGATTATGTTATACCATCTCTCTGGCAGGTATTCCTCGTCAAGCAAATATCTAGTCATATCTCCCAAGAATTTTCCCGTTATATAACATTTTTCTTTCATCATAGGATTTAATCGTTGATAAGATTGTAGATTTGCTCAATAGCATCGACGATCCTTGGTCCTGGTCTCGAAATTAGATCTGGAGCTATAACAAAAACCTTGCCATTTTTAACCGCTTTAACATCCTTTAGCCTTTCTTCACCAATAACCCACTTGGATAAATTCTCCTCACTTCCGATATCACCGCTGAGGATTATAACGTCTGGATTTGCAATTACGAGAGTTTCGTAGTTGATGATCTTCCATCCAGAGAAGTTGAAAGCATTAATCCCTCCTGCGATCGAGATCGCTTCATCGATGAACGTGTCTCTGCCACTAACCCAAAGAGGATCCTTCCATATGATCACCGCAACACTCTTCCCACTCTTCTTCTTTGCTTCTATTTCAGAAATCTTGTTCTCCATTTCAATCACGAGCTTTTTTGCATTCTCGTAGTAGCCTGTAGATCTTCCAATTGCAAGGATTGCTCTCTTAATGTCCTCTATATTTTTTGGATCAAAAGCTATAACCTTCACAAATTTTCTCAGGTTTTCTATCAGCCCAAGGTCATTTCCATGAGAAGCAACGACAAGTTCTGGTTTTAAAGCCAAAATTCTCTCGATGTTAGGGTTTGAATATCCTCCAATTCTCTCAATTTCACCTCTTTCGATCTTTTCTAGAACCTCTGGGGGATAGTTGCAGTAATCTGTAACTCCAACCACCTTCTCACCCGCACCAATTGCAAAGAGGATCTCGGTATTACTTGGAGATAATGAAACGATTCTATTTGGTCTTCCTGCAGTTATTTCATACCCCATGTCATCGGTTAGTTTTTCTAATTGTTTCTCTGGATTTTCGTAGAGATTTTGAATACAGAAAGTGCTTAAAAAACAAAGCAGAATTATTAAAATTGTTTTGGGCAAGCCAAAATTATTTTTCGCCATATCTCTTGTAGGCGATAAACTTAAAAACTTTTCCAATTTTTTTGATTTAAAATAAAGCTAACTTTAATAATACCGATACGCTTATTTTCACACTCTCAAGATTAAAAATCATGAAGTGGAAGATAGTTGCAGACAGGATCATCGATTTTATCAGAGAACAAGTAAGATCTGCAAATGCTACGGGCGTTGTTCTTGGGCTCAGTGGTGGTATTGACAGTGCGGTTGTAGCATTTCTATCTGTTAAAGCTCTTGGAAAAGAGAAGGTTCTTGCGCTGATCATGCCCGAAAAGGGTATCACTTCGGAAAAAGATGTTGATGATGCCATAGAGCTTGCAAAAATGCTTGGAATTGAGTTTAGAGTTATAGAAATTAGCGATATAGTTAAAATGCTTATTGATAAGCTTGGAAAAGGCAACGAAAGTGGAGAAATAAACCTTAAGCCTAGAATTAGGATGCTCATAAACTATTACTTTGCAAATAGTCTTAACAGGCTCGTTGTTGGTACTGGCAATAAGAGCGAGATCTCAATAGGTTATTTCACAAAGTTTGGCGATGGCGGAGTCGATATTCAGCCGATCGGAGATCTTTATAAGACTGAGATCTTTGAGTTTGCAAGATTTCTCGGAATTCCGGAGAAAATAATAAGAAAGAAGCCTACCGCTGGTCTGTGGGTTGGTCAGACTGATGAGGGAGAGATCGGAATGAGCTACGCTGAGCTTGATGAAACATTGAAGCAGATCGAGAAAGGAGTAATAAAGGATGACGAGAAGTTTAGAAAGGTTATTAGGATGGTGGAAAATTCGAAGCATAAGAGAGAAATGCCCCCAGTGGCAAAGTTGAGGGATCTGATTTGAGGGCGATTTTAGTTCTTATTTTACTCATTTTAGTGTCATCAAATGCCTTTGCGGACACCATTTATGGCAAGGTTTATAGATGGGATACGCTTGAGCCTATAAAGGCTGTAGTGAGCATAAAAAATGGATTTGAGCAGAGAACGGTAGCAGAAGATGGGAGTTACACGTTCGAAGTTGAGCCAGGTAATTACACGATAATCGCAAGAAGTGGTCCTCTTGTTGCTGTTGAGAATGTCACTGTGAAGGGCAAAGTTTTATTCGATCTGATCCTTTTTCCAGAGATCGAAATCAACGAGCTTCCAGAAATTCCAGAAATGGAGGAAGTCATTGAAGAGGATTATAGCTGGTTAGCCATAGCTATTAGCCTGACTGGAATAATTTTTATTTACATTCTAAAGAGAAGGTATTCGAAAAAAGGATCAGAGAAACTTTCAGAGGATATTGAGGTAATTCCAGACGATCTAAGGGCAGTTATTGAGCTGATAAAGGCTGAGGGTGGAAGGATAACTCAAAAGGAATTGAGAAAGAGGCTTGGATACAGCGAGGCTAAAATAAGTCTTATAATTGCGGATCTTGAAAGAAGAGGACTTGTGGAAAAAATGAAAAAGGGTAGAGGGAATATTATATTCCTCAAAACTCCTTGATTTCAAATTTCAATCCTTCTTCTATTAAACTCCTAAGCAGATCGTTGATCCTATCTTCAACGCAAGCAACGATAACTCCACAGCCATGATGGGAAGCTTCGATGCATACTTCTTTTGCTCCAAAGAATATTGGTTCCACTTTTATTTTTCTGCAGGCGATGAGCGCCTCTATTCCCATCGCAACGAGAATGCTTTTTCTCTTGGTTCTAACAAGATCTCCAAAGCTTTTAAGATCTAATTTTCTGCTCCCACCTTCTCCAACGCTTGGAATCTTCACTATTACGATCTCCCCCTTCTGTGGAGGCTCGAATATGCCGGTTGGTTTGATAAGCAAGTCTTCTCCATCTTCAGCAGACGTTAGTGCAACTCCGTTTCCCTCTGATTCTCTTTTTGCAAAAATAAACCCATCTTCAAACCAATACTTTACTTTTTCACCTTCTTTTACACTTCCAATAGCTATCGTAACTATGCTCTTCGAGTAAACCTTCTTTAGTAGCTCCTCACTGAAAACATGCAGATCGAGAAGATTTTTTGATAGCCATTCTTCTCCTCTCTCAGTCAGCTCATAGTAGCCTCTATGGACAACTTTGATGAAGTTCTCAGCAGTCAGTTCTTTGAAGTGTTCTGAAATTGCCTGTGGAGTCAATTCGAGCTTTTTTGCTATATCTCTCTGATTGCACTCTGGATTCAGTAAGAGTTCCGAGAGAATTAAAAGGCGGGTAACGTCTTTCTTGTTTATCAAGATCATATTTTTGCTCATTGTGAGCTCTATTATAAATCTTTCTTCGTCCGAAACATATATATTCTAATGGGCAAGTTCACGAGTGGGTATGATATTTTTAGTTCGATGCAATGATAATAATGAGAAAAGCTTAAATAATGGTGGTGTTAATTATTATTATAGGTGGTGAGAATGACAAAAATAGTTCATGCCCAAACAGTATTGCCGGAAAGTCTTCTTGAGGAGTTGAAAAAGAAAACTGGTGAAAATGCGACGAAAGATGCAATAGCGAAGGCTGTTGAGCACTATTTAGCTTGCCCTTACACTCATGAGGAGCCATTTGAGAAAAAACTCGAGGAAGTTATAAAGAAGAAGAAGCTGAAAGAGTGATTTTATATTTACTCCTACTTGTGAGCATAATTAATCACTTGGACTTATTGCTTTCGATTAAATTTAAATATTTTAAAATGCTTCAAGCTTTGGTGAGAATTTGAAGTCCGCAAGATTTTATGCTCCAAACGATTTCAGAATAGAAGAAATACCAATTCCCAAAGTTGGTGAAAACGATATTCTCGTTAAGGTTGCTGGTTGTGGAGTATGTCATTCGGATTTGCACATAATTCGTGGAGAGTTACCACTTCCGAGAACACCGATAACGCTTGGTCATGAAGTTGGTGGATATGTTGAGAAGGTTGGGAAGTGTGTAGAGGGTGTTAATGAGGGGGATAAAGTTCTTGTTTATGGTGGATGGGGATGCGGAAATTGCGATCTATGCATTTCTAGTGAAGAACAGCTTTGCAACGTGCTGAACTGGCTTGGAGTTGGTGTGGATGGAGGTTATGCAGAATACCTTAGAGTTCCTTCGAAGCGCTATCTGGTTCCTTTGAGAGATCTCGATCCAGCGAAGTCCGCCCCTCTAACTGATGCGGGATTAACAGCCTATAGAGCGGTAAGGAAAGCTTGTGAGGGTTTACCAGTTTCAGAGACAATTGTAATTATCGGAGTAGGTGGCTTGGGTCAATTTGGAGTTCAATTTGCAAAGCTTAGAGGGTATAAAGTTGTTGCTTTGGACATCTCAAGCAAAAAGATTGAGATTGCGAAGAAATTGGGTGCAGATTTGGCTTTGAATTTAAGAGAGGGCGAATTTTTCAATTTGGTCAGCGAATTTACTAATGGAAAAAATGCTGGTGCGGTAATAGATTTTGTAGGGACAGATGAGACTCTTAGAACCGCAGTTAACTTCTTGGGTAAGCGTGGGAGACTTGTTCTTGTGGGTATAGGTGGGGGACAAGTTTCGATGACTTGGAATCCGATTTTGCCCTCTGAAGTAAGCTACACGACAGTTTACTGGGGTAGCATATTGGAGCTCAGAGAAGTCGTAGAACTTGCGGAGAGGGGAAGAATTCAAATAAAATCTGAAAAAATAGGATTTGATGATCTGCTAAGAACATTTGAGAGGATGGAAAGAGGAGAATTGGAAAGTAGAGTGGTTTTGTGCCCAGATTAGTTGATTGGGAGGTGTTTTGATGAGATCGTCTGAGGATTATAGGCGAGATTTGTATAAGATGAAGCCAAATATCTACGTAAGGGGTAAAAAAGTTGGAAGAGATTCAGACGAGGTTTCTGGTGGGATAAGTGTGATCTCAAAAACTTTTGATCTCGTGGAGCACGAATACTTTAGAGATCTGCTTGTAACGACTTCTCATCTAACTGGAAAGAAGATAAATCGATTCACGCACATAAATCAATCCGCTGAAGATCTGATGAAGAAGCAAGAAATGACAAGAAAGTTATGTCGCTTAGTAGGCGGATGCATTCAGCGTTGCATGGGCTGTGATGCGATAAATGGACTGTCTGCTACTACTTATTTTTGCGATATGGAGCATGGAACAGATTACAACAAGAGATTCGTTGAATATTTAAAAGAATTCCAGAACAGAGATCTCGTCGCTGCATGCGCTCAAACAGATGTTAAGGGAGACAGAAGCAAAAGACCACACGAACAAGACGATCCAGACATGTATGTGCGTGTGGTTGAGAAGAGGAGTGATGGAATAATTGTGAGGGGTGCGAAGAACTGCATAACAATGGCTGCGGTTGCGGATGAGATCATAGTGGTTCCAACGAGAGCTATGACAGAAAATGACAAGGATTACAGCGTAGCCTTTGCAATTCCCGCTGATACAGAAGGTGTGAAGATCGTGTCAAGGACGAGCAAGATCAGAGCACCGAGTGGTTTTAAGTCCTCAGTAGGTGAAATAGGAGACGATGAGAACATGATCATCTTTGAAGACGTTTTTGTTCCATGGGAAAGAGTTTTCTTATGCGGAGAAGAGAAATATGCCACACTTGGAGCATTTCTTTTCTCTCTTTTCCACCGACACAGCTATACTGGCTGTAAGCCTGCAACAACAGACATAATTATGGGTTTTGGAGCTTTGATTGCGGAATATAATGGAGTTTACGATAAGCCAAACATTAGAGAAAAACTCGTTGAACTTGCAGCAACTGCGGAGCTAGTTTATTCAGCAGGTGTTACTTCAGCGATCTTTGGCAGAAAAACACCGGCTGGAACCTTTTTGCCTCACGAAGTTTATGCAAACGTTGGCAGAAGATACGCGGGCTTGAACTTTTACAAAGAACTTGAGATTCTTGCTGAACTTTCTGGAGGTCTTCCAGCTTGTTTGCCTTTTGTTGAGGATTATCTGAATCCAGAGCTTAGACCGCTGATTGAAAAATACATAAAAAGAAGAAGTGACATTCCTGCGGAGCACGTTTACAGATGTCTTTTCGGAATTTCAAACATTCTTTGCTCCTCTATTGGTGGTGTGCAAGCGGTTGCTGGTGTGCATGGAGGCGGATCACCAGTTATGGAAGACATACTTATTTGGAGAACATACAATTTCGAGAAGAGGAAAGACATTGCAAAATATTTGGTTGGAATTAGCGAACAGATTCCAGAAGACTGAAATTTTGATAAATTTTTTGTTCATCTAAAAAGTTAAATTAATATAGCAGTTTATTTCCATCGATTTTATGATCCGGGAGCTCGGAAGATTCGAGAGGATCAGCGCACACTCTCATATCCGAGGGCTCGGACTTGATGAGAATTTAAGAGCAAAAGATGTTGCTGATGGACTTGTTGGGCAAAAGAAGGCGAGAGAAGCTGCAGGAGTAATTGTTAGACTTATAAAATCCGGAAAAATGGCGGGCAGAGGGATATTGCTTGCAGGTCCACCGGGCACTGGAAAGACTGCGATAGCGGTTGCTATAAGCAAAGAACTGGGCAGAGACATTCCATTTGTCCATGTTTCTGCAAGCGAGTTTTACAGTGCGGAGATGAAGAAAACCGAAGCCTTGATCCAGAGCATGAGAAAAGCGATTGGAGTGCGAATAAGAGAGCGCAGAATTGTTCTTGAGGGTGAAGTAGTTGGCTTGGACTACAACATGGTTCCAAATCCCTACAATCCGACACAGAAGATTCCAGAGTCGGCAAATCTGACACTTGCAACGAGTGATGAGAAAAGAAGCTTCAGCGTCGGCAGTAGAATTGCACTTCAGTTTTTGTCGCAGGGAATCGGAGTTGGAGATGTTATAATGGTTGATAAAGAAACTGGAAGGGTAAGCAAGCTTGGAAGAAGCGAAAAGGCGAAGAAAAAATACGACATCGGCGATGAAGATCTCGTTCCTGTGCCTATTGGCAAGGTTGAGAAGGAGAGAGAATTCACTTACGTTGTAACTTTGCACGATTTTGACGAAGCGAATGCAAGACGTGGAAGTATTTTCAGCTTATTTGGTGGTGGAAGCAGGGAGATAGATAACGAGGTCCGTCAGGAAGTAGATGAACAAGTTCGAAGGCTAATTGAAGAAGGCAGAGCGGAGCTTTTGCCGGGAGTTATGTTTATCGACGAAACGCATTTGATGGACATAGAGCTATTCGCTTTCATGAATCGAGCAATGGAATCTGAGATGTCGCCGATCATAATCCTCGCATCAAACAGAGGATTTTCGAGAATAAGAGGCACGGACATAGTCGCTCCACATGGCATACCTTTGGATCTGCTGGACAGACTGCTCATAATAACAACCGAACCTTACTCGAGAGATGAGATCAGAACGATCATAGACATAAGAGCTGTTGAAATGGGGGTAACGCTGGATGAGAAGGCGATAGAAAGGTTAACCGACATTGGTGAGAAAATGAGCCTTAGATATGCGGTGCAATTATTGGCTCCAGCGAACGAGTTCGCAAAACTGAGAAATTCTGGAAAGATTGAATTGAAGGATGTGGAGAGAGCAGAGGGCATTTTCAGCGATGTTAGCCAAAGCTCGGTTTACTTGAAGAAATGGGAAGAAAAAATGCTCGGAATGTAGGGAATTGTAGAAAAAGCAAAAAAAATAAATATTGGATCTTCTTTCAGCATTTGGAGGTGAGCGAATGGTAAAAATCATAGTTGATATGGACAAATGCACTGGATGCGGAGAATGCATCTCCGTCTGCCCTGCAAGTGTTTTTGAGTTCAACGATGAAGGCAAAAGCGTTCCAGTTCGCCCAGACGACTGTCAAGAGTGCTGTTCGTGCGTAGAAGTTTGCCCAGAAACAGCGATAAAGGTTGATGTTTGCGAATAAGTTTTTATAGCAATTTTTGAGATCTCTTCCATTATTTCTTTTACCCCCTCTCCATTTTTTGCGGAGAAAACCATTCTATCTCTTAAGCTGTGAAGATCCGCTTTGCTGTAA